>CAYODB010000103.1:11287-13202 GCA_964402495.1 uncultured Bordetella sp. | reverse complement strand
ATCTTGGAGTCGGCAGAATATAAAGAGTTTCATTACATACGAAGCAGTACACTAGATCGCCTTGTCTTTTTCCAGCTTCCGAATAAAACCGTCATCGAAACCCAATTCGAGCAGGATCGCCCTGGTCTGCTGTCCCACCGCGGGAATTTCGTCCATTCGCGGCTCGACGCCGCGCATCGTCACCGGTGGCACCAGGGCCTTGATCTGCCCCTTCGGGGTATCCACCGCGCGCCAGCGATCACGCGCCTTGAGTTGCGGATGTTCCCAGAATTCCTGCATCGTGTTCAGGCGCGCGTTCGCGATCTGCGCCTTGTCGAGCCGGTCGACGACCTGCCGCACATCCATTTTCGCGAATGCACCGGTAATGACGGCGCTGAGCGCCTCCCGGTTGGCATGGCGGTGGCTGTTGCTGTCGAAGCGGACATCCGTTGCGAGGTCCGGCTGTTCCAGCACGGTGGCGCAGAATCCTGCCCATTCGCGCTCGTTCTGGATGCCGAAGAAAACCGTGCCGCTGTGGCCGGTGAGAAACGGGCCATAGGGATAGATGGTCGCATGCGCAGCCCCCGTGCGCGGTGGTGCCCTGCCACCGTAGCTCGCGAAGTAGGCCGGGTATCCCATCCATTCTCCCAGCGCCTCGAACATGGAAACGTCGAATGCCGTGCCCTTGCCGGTGCGCTCGCGCTGAAACAGGCCGGTCAGTATTCCCGTATAGCCGTACATGCCTGCGGCGATATCGGCGATCGAGATGCCGGATTTCGATGGCGTATCGGGCGTTCCGCTCACGGATACCACGCCGGATTCGCACTGGATCAACAGGTCGTAGGCCTTTTTCAGGCTGTACGGCCCATCCGGTCCGTAGCCGGAAATATTGCAGGCGACGATGCGCGGATTCTTTGCCAGCAGGTCGTCGGACGATAACCCGAGCCGGGCGGCGGCGCCCGGTATCAGGTTCTGTACGAAAACGTCGGCTTTTTTGACAAGACGATCCAGAACGTCCGGCGCTTGCGCGTGCTTGACGTCTAGAGTCAGACTTTCCTTTGAGCGATTGAGCCAAACGAAGTGAGATGACTGACCGAGGACGGTCTTGTCGTAGCTGCGGGCGAAATCCCCAACCCCGGGCCTTTCGATCTTGATGACCCGTGCGCCGAGATCGGCGAGCTGGCGGGTGGTGAAGGGAGCGGCAACGGCCTGCTCCAGCGAAACAACTGTAATTCCCTGCAGCGGCAGCATGTCGTAATTCGAATCCCGGAAAACCTACAGGCCGAAACCGGCGTCAGGGCGTATCGACAAAGGCGACGCCGATCATGGCATCCCGCGTGACCAGCGCCGCGAGTTTCTCCTCCGACCAGCCGTCGGTGCCACCGGGGCGTTTCGGCAATACCAGGTAGCGCATGTCCGCGGTGGAATCGTGCACGCGCACGATCATGTCGTCTGACACGGTGGTGCCGAATTCCTTGAGCACATCGCGTGGCTGGTTGATGACGCGTGAACGGTAACTGCGGCTCTTGTACCAATCCGGCGGCAGGCCCAGCAGCCAGCGCGGATAGCAGGAACACAACGTGCACACGATGACGTTGTGCACATGTTCCGTGTTCTCCACCACTACCAGCGTGTAAGGCCCCCGGTCGACGCCGATCGCTTCGCAGGCGGCATTGCCGTCGGTCAACAGCAGCTTGCAGTACTCGGGGTCGGTCCAGGCCCTCGCGACGACGCGCGCTCCCTGCAAGGGCGTGCGATTGTCCATGTCCTCGACCTGGCGGCGCACCTCGTCCGCGCTGAGGATGCCTTTGTCGATCAGCAGGCCGCGAACGGCGATCTCCATCGCGCGCCAGGTGGTGATGGTGTCGTCCTGGTCCGCCCGGATCGGATGCCGGTGCGGCTTGGCATCATCATGCTCGTGATGGTCGTGGTCGTG
>CAYODB010000103.1:0-11187 GCA_964402495.1 uncultured Bordetella sp. | reverse complement strand
TCGTGATGGTCGTGGTCGTGTGCCATGTCAGGCCGGCTCCAGCCAGTGTTGGAAAATCTCTATGTCCACGGTGTCGTCCCGGTTACCGGAATATGCCGGCCAGACTTCGTCCTGCCGGAAGCGAACGCGATACAACGGCTGCCGCGGCAGTCCGGAGCGGGCGTAGGCCAGCTCTTCGGGATTGCCATAGGTGCCGCAAAGTCGTTCGACCACTCCCTGCTTGCCGCGGATGTAGTAGGGGGTGCGCACGTGGCCGATCGGATAGGCAACCCTGACGGCGACCCGGTCGCCGGGTGAAAACCTGGCCGGCACGGCATCACTGGTGACCATCAGTTTGCTCGGCTTCCGCCATCTTGCGGCCCAGTTCGTCAACGCTGATGACGCCGCGCTGGATCAGCGTCTGCGTGATGGCATAAATCCAGCGTTCGTAGTAACTCATCTTTTCGTAGGCATCGACGCCGAGGCTCTCAATGTTGCGGCGAAGCTCGTCCACGGTAATGTGGCCTTTTTTCGACAGCAGGACCAGCAGCGCGTCCACCCGCTTTTCCCAAATCGCATAGTCGTGCTCGGTAGCCTCCACCGGACCCGCGGACAGGCCGCCCATGTCGTGAATGCCGCGATAGTTGCTCATGGATTCTCCGCAGGATTGGAATCGCCCTGCAATGGCACTGCAATGATCAGAGGGGACGCAGGCATTATAGTCGGCGTCAGCGCTGCTGCGAACCGGCGGCCGGGAGCGGTTGCGCCGGGGGGGGCCGCAGTAGCCGGCACCGGCGCCCCGGGTGGGGTGGCCGGATTGACTTTGGCGCCGTCGGGAATCGTATTGGCGAGGCTCAGTGCGACGCGGGATCCTTCGTTCAGGCCACCCAGTATCCGGATCGAACGGCCGTCGGTGCCTGCGATCTCGATGGGAGTAAGTTTGATGTGGTTGTCGGATCCGACCAAGGCGACATAGTTTTTCTTTTCGCGGACGACCAGTGCCGACGCCGGCACTTCGACGTGTTCGGCAGCAGCCCTACCACAGCAACCCGGACCCGGTTGTCATTCATCGATCTTCGGGAAACCAGTACAGCAACCCTGGTTTCGGAATCATAGTTTCTTGAATAACGCTTATGCTAAGTCAGCATGGAAGCCGTTCAATACGAACGCGGCAGACCGAGCACATGTTCCGCTATGTAGGCGAGGATCAGGTTGGTGGAAATCGGGGCGACCTGGTACAGGCGTGTTTCGCGGAATTTGCGTTCCACGTCGTATTCCACGGCGAAGCCGAATCCGCCGTGAGTCTGCAGGCAGACGTTTGCCGCTTCCCATGACGCATCGGCCGCCAGCATCTTGGCCATGTTGGCCTGCGCCCCGCAGGCCTGGCCGGCTTCGAACATCGCGGCCGCCTTGAATCGCATCAGGTCCGCCGCTTCGACGTTCACATAGGCGCGCGAGATCGGAAATTGCACGCCTTGGTTCTGGCCGATGGGCCGGCCGAAAACCACGCGTTCCTTCGCATATGCTGTGGCGCGCTCGATGAACCAGTGGCCGTCACCGATGCATTCGCCCGCGATGAGGATGCGCTCCGCATTCATGCCGTCGAGGATATAGCGGAAACCTTTGCCCTCTTCGCCGATCAGCGTGTCCGCGGGGATTTCCAGGTTGTCGAAGAATACCTCGTTGGTCTCGTGATTCGGCATGTTGCGTATCGGCCGCACTGTGATCGCCCCGGCCGGCGCGCTGCGCAGGTCCATCAGGAAGACGGACAGGCCCTCGGATTTTTTGTGCACCTGGTCCAGGGGTGTCGTGCGCGCCAGCAGCAGCATCAGGTCGGAATGCTGGACGCGGGAAGTCCACACCTTCTGCCCGTTGACCACGTAGCGCTCGCCCTTGCGCACCGCCGTGGTCTTGAGCCGGGTGGTATCGGAGCCCGTCGTGGGCTCAGTGACGGCAAACGACTGCAGCCGCAGCTTCCCGGACGCGATGTCGGGAAGGTACTTGCGCTTCTGCGCTTCGGAACCATGGCGCAGGAGCGTGCCCATGATGTACATCTGCGCGTGGCAGGCACTCGAGTTTGCCCCGGAGCGGTTCACTTCCTCGAGGATGACCGAGGCTTCGGTGATGCCCAGCCCGGCGCCGCCAAACTCCTCGGGTATCAGCGCCGCAAGCCAGCCTGCATCGGTAAGCGCCTTCACGAATTCCTCCGGATAGGTGCGTGCCTCGTCCAGCTTGCGCCAGTACTCACCGGGATAGCCCGAGCAAAGGTCGCGCACCGCGGCGCGGATTTGCTGGTGGGATTCCTCTTTGCTCATATCCGTTTGCAGGGTCCCTGAAACAAACAAGGCTGGCGCGATGGCCAGCCTTGTTTACGGTGCGATTGCGCTTACTTGCCCAGCAGCTTCTGGAGTTCGCCGGACTGGTACATCTCCCGCATGATGTCCGCGCCGCCGACGAACTGCCCGTTGACGTAGAGCTGCGGAACCGTGGGCCAGCTCGAGAACTCCTTGATGCCCTGGCGGATGTCCTGGTCGGCGAGCACGTCCACGGTAGCAACGTTCTCGACACCACAGGCTTCCAGGATCTGCACCGCTGTCGCGCTGAACCCGCACATTGGCGCATCCGGCGAGCCTTTCATGTAGAGCACCACCGGATTGCCGCTAACCTGCTGCTTGATTTTTTCCTGAGCGTCCATGCGCAATACCTCCAGAAACGGAAGGGAGTGCCCGTTCCGGATTCATTCCCGGAGCAGTCACTCCCGTTGACCCGATAATCTTAGCGGCTGGGCCCGCTCCGCACAAGCCGCCCGCCCGCCACCCGGGGTATTCCGGCCAGGTCGGCAAGGCTGACCAGCTTGCCGAAACCCGCGCCGAGCAAGAGGTCTCTGCAGGCTTCAGCCTGGTCGTAACCATGCTCGAACAGCAACCAGCCGCCGGGATTGAGGTAGTCGGACGCCTCGCCGACGATGTGGCGGATTTCGTCCAGGCCGTCCTTCCCGGCTGTCAGCGCCATCGAGGGCTCGAACCGCAGGTCGCCACGCTGCAGATGTGCATCCGCCGCCGGGATGTAAGGGGGATTGGAGACAATCAGGTCGAAACGCCGTCCGGACATTGGGGTAAACCACGCACCCTGCAGAAACTCGATCCGCACCCCGAGCGCCTCTGCATTCTTGCGCGCAACTCTCAGGGCGGACGGCGATATCTCCACCGCGGTAACCCTTGCCGCGGGCCGTTCCAGCGAGAGCGTGACCGCGATGCATCCGCTGCCGGTGCCCAGGTCGAGGACTTCTGGGAGCGACTTCGGAGGCATCTTCCCGAGCACCGCCTCGACCAGAGTCTCGGTGTCCGGACGCGGTATCAGCACATCGGGCGTGACACTGAATTCGCGCCCGTAGAACTCGCGCTTGCCGGTGAGGTAGGCTACCGGCTGTCCGACGGTTCTTTGTTTCAATAACATGCGGAATATCCGGGCGTTGCCGGCGTCTGCCGAATCGTCGCGGTGCGCGGTCAGCCATGCCCGGGACACGCCCAGCGAGTGGCCAAGCAACACTTGTACTTCGCGCCGCGCCTCTTCGACGCCAGCCTGCGCCGACAATGCGCGCACGCCGTCGTCGAGCAGGCTGCCGATGGTCAGGCCCACTGCGGCTGAATTCAGTGCTGCGGGGCGCATCAGGCCTGCAGCGCCATGGTTTCTTCCGCCATGGCCGCAAGCAGCTCGGTCTGGTGCTCGGCCTGCAGGGCATCGATCAACTCGTCGAGCGCGCCGTCCATGATCTGGTCGATCTTGTACAGGGTCAGGTTGATGCGATGATCCGTCACCCTCCCCTGCGGGAAATTGTAGGTGCGGATGCGTTCGGAACGGTCGCCGCTTCCGATCAAGGACTTACGGGTGGCCGCCTGTTTCGCCTGTTGCTCGCGCAACTGCTTGTCCCTGATCCGGGCGGCGAGCACCGACAAAGCCTGCGCCTTATTCTTGTGCTGGGAGCGGTCGTCCTGGCACTCGACCACGATGCCCGTCGGCAGGTGCGTCACGCGCACCGCTGAATCGGTCTTATTAATGTGCTGGCCTCCGGCGCCGGACGCGCGGAAGGTATCGATGCGCAGTTCCGCCGGATTGAGCACCACGTCTTCGATCGCGTCCGCCTCCGGCATCACCGCAACCGTGCAGGCGCTGGTATGGATGCGGCCCTGGGTTTCCGTCGCGGGCACCCGCTGCACACGATGGCCGCCGGACTCGAACTTGAGCTTAGAATACGCGCCGAAGCCGAGGATCTTGGCAATCACTTCCTTGTAGCCGCCGAGTTCGCTCTGGCTTTCGGAAATGAGTTCGACTTTCCATCCGGCGCGCTCGGCGTAGCGCACGTACATGCGGAACAGGTCGCCCGCGAACAGTCCGGATTCATCCCCGCCAGTGCCGGCCCGGATCTCCAGGAATATGTTGCGCTCGTCGCTGGGGTCCCTGGGCAGCAGCAGCTTCTGTAGTTCTGCTTCGATGTCGACCAGGCGCTGGCGGCCTTCGCGTACTTCCGGCTCCGCCAGTTCGCGCATCTCCGGATCGCTGGTCAGGTCCAGCGCCGCCGCGATATCCCGCTCGCTCTTCTGGTACGCATGGAACAGCTCGACCACCGGACCGATTTCAGCGTGCTCGCGGGTCAGCTTGCGATAATTATCCAGATTCCTGGTGACGTCCTCGCTGGACAGCAATGCATTGAGCTCCTCCAACCTGGCGGACAACTGCGCCAGTTTG
The DNA here is from genome assembly GCA_964402495.1 of uncultured Bordetella sp. GTDB lineage: Bacteria > Pseudomonadota > Gammaproteobacteria > Burkholderiales > JACQAP01 > JACQAP01. The sequence continues at coordinate 6,462 of CAYODB010000103.1, read as the reverse complement.
GAGGCGATCGTCGGTTTCATTCCGGGGTGCCAACCTTGTAGAGGCGGGCCAACGCGGCAACCAGCGCTTCGCGGTCCTTGGCTTCGGCGGCGTTGAGGGCATGCGTTGGCGCATGCAGGAATTTATTGGTCAGCGAATGGGACAATTGTTCCAGCACTTTCTGCGGATCCTCTCCCTTCGCCAGGAGCTTGGCCGCGCGCTCCAGCTCGAGCTGGCGCATGCGCTCGGCGTTGTCGCGCAGCGCGCGAATGGTCGGCACCAGCTCGCGGCTTTCCAGCCAGTGCATGAAATCGTGCACGTTGGCGCTGATGATCGCCTCGGCCTCCGCGACGGCGGCCTGGCGTGTGTCGAGGCCTTCCTGGACGATCTTGCCGAGGTCGTCCACGCTGTACAGGAACACGTCGTCCAGTTCGCCGGCTTCGACTTCGATGTCGCGCGGCACCGCCAGGTCGATCATCAGCATGGGACGATGGCGCCGCGCCTTGATGGCGCGCTCGATCATGCCCTTGCCCAGGATCGGCAGCTGGCTTGCCGTGCAGGAAACCACGATGTCGTAATGCGACAGCTGTTCCGGCAGTTCGTTTAGCGTGATGGCGCGGCCGCGGAAGCGCGCCGCGAGATCCTCGCCGCGCTCTATCGTCCGGTTGGAAAACGTCGTCTCACGCGGCTGTTTCGCGGCAAAATGCGCCGCGCACAATTCGATCATCTCACCCGCGCCGATGAACAGCACTCGCTGTCCGGCGATGCTTGGATAGATGCGTTCGGCAACTCTTACGGCCGCTGCCGCCATGGAAACGGAACTGGTGCCGATCTCGGTCCTCGTTCGCACTTCCTTGGCCACCGAGAATGTCGACTGGAACAGCTTGTGCAGCACCGTGCCCATGGTCCCCGCATGCTCTGCGGATTTCACCGCGTCCTTGATCTGGCCGAGGATCTGCGGTTCGCCGAGCACCATCGAATCCAGGCCGCTGGCCACACGGAATGCATGGGTCACCGCGTGTTCGCGCGGCAAGGTGTAGAGGAACGGCTCCAGGGACTGGGACTTCAGGTGATGGAATCGCGCCAGCCAGTCAATCGCCCGGGCCGGTTCCGGCGTGTTGCAGTAGATCTCGGTGCGATTACAGGTCGAGATGATCGCCGCTTCCCGCACCGATTCCCGGCTGACCAGATCGTGCAAGGCATTTTCCAGATTCTCGGCGTGAAAGGTCACCTGCTCGCGGACCGCGAGCGGGGCCGTATGGTGATTCACGCCAAAGGCGAAAAGCTGCATCGAGTCTTAAGGTGGCAGAGGGCGACCAGCCCGGAGAGGCCCGTGATTATAAGGCAAATCCACGCCTTTCCCTTGGATTCAGGGCCTTGGCGAGGGAAACGGCTAGTGGAGCTGCCCGGGCAACCAGGTGGTGATGGGCGGGAATACGATCGTCAGGCCGAGGACCATCAGCGCCCAGGCCAGGAACGGCAGGATCTCCCACATGACAGGCGCAATCCGGATCTTGCCAACGCTGGAAACCACGAACAGCAGCAGGCCGATGGGGGGATGCATCAGGCCTATCATAAGATTGAGCACCACCACTGCGCCAAACTGGATCGGATCGATGCCCAGCTCCGCGCCGAGCGGGATCAGCACCGGCAGGAAGATAATCATCGCAGGCAGGGGCTCGATGATGCAGCCGATCAGCAGCAGGAAAGCGTTGATGATCAGCAGCACCACGACGGGATTGGTCGACCAGCCCTGGATGGTCTCGACCACGGTCTGGCTGACCTGGCTTTCCGCCACCAGCCAGCTGAACGGACCGGCAGCCGCGAGCAGGAACAGGATGACCGCCGTGGATCGCCCGGATTCGTACAGCAGCTTGGGCAGTTCTCCGAATTTGAGGCCGCGATAGATGAACAGGCTGACGATCAGGGCATAGATCACCGCCACCGCAGCCGCTTCCGTGTCCGTGACCAGGCCGAAACGGATGCCGCCGATGATGATGACCGGCATCAACAGCGCCCACCCGGCGCGACCGGTTGCCGTCGCCTTGCCGCGCCAGGGCACTGGCGGGCGGCTCGGATAGTTGCGCACCCGGGCAACGATGGAACACACCACCATGAAACCCGCGGCCAGCAACAGGCCGGGCATGACCCCGGCCATGAACAGCTTTACCACCGACTGGCTGGAAAGCTGCGCGTAAACCACCATGGGGATCGACGGAGGGATGATAGGGCCGAGCAGCGCACCCGCCGCGATGACGGCGCCGGCGAAGCCATCACCGTATTTTTCCCGCTTCATCGCCGGGATCAGCGGCTTGCCTGTCGCCACGGCATCGGCAACGGCCGAACCGGACACACCCGCCATGATGAGATTGGTGAGGATCGAAACGTGGCCCAGGCTGCCCTTGACCCTGCCGACGATCGCCTGTGCCCAGTCGATCAGGCGCAAGGTCAATCCGCCACGGTTCATCAGTTCGCCGGCAAGGATGAACAACGGCACCTGCACCAGCGCGTAAGTATCGACACCGGCGATCATCGACAGGGGCATCATCGCGGCATCGACGGCATCGCCGCGGTACTCCACGCCTAACCACGCCGACAGGATCATGGAATAGCCCACATCAAAACCGATGATCAGGGCCAGCATGAAAGCGATGAACAGGATGAGCAGCATCGCTTATTCGGCTTCCAGCGGCATGTGGCGCGGCAATTCCCGGCCGGAAAAACGCAATGCGATGCGCAGCACGAGGAACAGGACGAGGAGAATGCACGACACGAACAACGCGGCCGACGGCCAGGCTTCTGACATTCCCGTGCCCAGACGCTCCTGATCCCGGCCAATGACCACCAGCCGCCAGCCGTTCACGCCGAGCATTACGGTAAGCCCAAGCATCATCAAGTCGAAAACGTGGTCGAGCCTCCGCCGCACCTTCTCAGGCAGGCGCGCATCGATGAGGTCGACCCGGATGTTGATCCCGCCTTTCACCGCGAGTGCAAAGCCGATGAAAGTCAGCCAGACCAGGATCACGCGGGCGTACGCATCCGGCGCCGCCATGGGCAGGGTGATGAAATGCCGGTCGATGAACGTGGACGCCACGATGAGCAGGAGCGCGGCCACGAGAACGGCGACAAGCCATTCCAGGACACGTTCGACCAGGCGCAGCGCCTTGTCCAGGAAATCGACCACGATTACTTCTGCGCGGCCTTGATCCGCTGCACCAGACCTTCGGGCCAGACCTTGCCTTCGTAGCTCCGGTAGACGTTGGCCCAGGCTTTCTCGAACGCCGCACGGTCGGGCACCACATAGTTGACGCCGGCCTTCCTGAGTTCCTCCAGGCCACGCTTGTCAAACTCCTCGCCCAGTTGCGTCGCGAGCTTTCCGCCTTCGGCGGCGGCGCGCTTGAACAGCGCCTTCTGCTCGGGCGTAAACATTTTCCATTTGCGCTCCGCCACATAGAACGCGCCCATGTCGAAGCAGTGGTCGGTTGCTGACCAGAACTTCGATACTTCATGGAAGCGAAAGGACAGCGTCAGGTCGAAGCCGTTGTCCTGTCCTTCCACCTGGCCGCGGGACAATGCCATGTATACCTCGTTGAGTCCGAGCGGCACGACCTTGACGCCGACGGCTTCGAAGGTTTCGCGGAAAATCGGGATAGGCGGGATGCGCAAGCGCATCCCGTTCAGGTCCCCGGGCTTCATGATCGGCCCCTTGGTGGTCACGATGGCGCGCGGGCTGCGGTCCCCACCTACGGCAAAAATACGCACGTTGGCCGATTGCGCACATTGCTCGTAGAGCTCCTGGAATATCGGTCCGTTCAGCGCGTCTTCGGCGGCACGCTTGCTCTTGAACAAATAGGGAAGATAGGAAACGTTGAGCGGCCCGCATCCCTTGAGCTGACCGGCGTTGCCGACACCGAGATAGGCCATGTCGACCGTGCCGAGTTGCATGCCCGCGATGAGCTGCTGGATGTCGCCGATCTGGCTGTCGGCATAAATCTGCACCTTGATAGTGCCGCCGCTTTCCTTTGCAACAACCTCGGCGAATTTTTCCATCGCCTTGTGCAGGTTGCTGTTCGTCACAAAAGGCGTGCCGAAGCGCACCGTCAGGTTGGCTGCATGGGCCTGGCCCATGCAAAGAAATGCGATGAGCACGGCACTGCGCAAGACTTTCACGAAATTCACGCGGACTCCTCCCATAGTTCTTTTGCCGGTTGCGTGGATTTCTGCGAATCCATGACCGGCACCCCGTTGCTTCAGGGCAGCCGTATGGTGGAGGGAGGGGGGGCGAGTGTCAAATGTGGACTCTCGATTCCATACGAGGACCGGTTCAATCTGAAGCAGGGAGATGGAAAGGGAATGGCCAAGGGTTCCCTCACAAGATCGGCCGCATGCCACCAAAATACTGGAAGGCAGGGACGACCGTGTCGTAAGTTACTGTCGGAGTTACTCCATGATTTCGGAGCAAAGGGGCCGGCTCGGCGCAAATCAACGGTCTGACAGCAAGTGTCGGATATGTGCGAGGCTGGCTCGCGGACATACGGCGGGGCTCGGCCACGAGGAGGCATTCGATCCGCGATGTGCGAAGTCGGCTCTGGCTACACAGGGTGCGTTGGCCATCCGGTCGCGAAGGTCTGCAAGACGGCGCATTGCTGACATTCGAGTTGCGGTGGGCGACTTTGCGACATTCACCTGCCATTCAGCACCGACAACTCTGCACCCGCAGTCGGCCATGAACGGGCGTTGGTGGTCGGCTGCTATCGGCGTATCCATCGACGCGGAAGATGCCCTGATCGCAAAGTTGTGATGGCCCTTGAGTGACGATGCGCGGCTCACCATCGAAAGCGACATGGCACTTTGAGTGACCGCATACAGTTGCCGTGCAAACAAGCTCAGATTGCAGAAGCCCCTTTGACGAGAGGCATCCAATCCTCGTTTCGTATCACAAGCTCTGTGAGCAGCAGCGCCTGTTCATCAAAGTGCCTGGCGAGGTGGCAAGCTCCAAGACAACCGGAGCGGTTGCGGCCTGTACGCATCTGGCGTACCACCTCTCGGCCCGGCCGGCCGACGTGCAGGCGCTGCGGGAGAAACTGTCGAATGCGGCGCCTGGCGGCCGCGCCAGCATGCCGTCAGACGCGTATGACTTCGCCCTTCAGCGACCACAGGATGGCCAGCACGTCGTTGCGTGTGGCCGCGTCGATGTTGTGGGTCTCGAGCGCGGCCATCGCGTCGTCGACCACGGTGACGAACTCCTGCTCACTGATGTTCATGCCCTTGTGCGTGGCAAGCATGTCCTTGCCGGTGTAGGTCTCCGGGCCACCGGCCCCGGCGCAGAAGAACTCGATCACGCGCTGTTCGACCTTGGGCATGTCGCTCGCGCCGTAACGGGCGTTCACCAGCGGGTTGGCCATGTGGTTGTCGATCAGGGTCCGCGTGATGCGGGCAATGCCCTCGCGCTGGCCGAGTCGGTCGTCCAGCGAAGTCGTCGTCGTGGTGCTCTCAGGATGCTCCTCGTGGATTCGGTAGGCTGGGTTCGGGTCAGGGCGTGGAACGGCGCAGAAGCCGCAGCCACGAGGCGTATTCGATCGCTCCCGGGTCGATCGGCGGGTTTCGGGCGGTAGCGTCGATCGCATCGGCCATGATCCGTTCGATGCCGCTGAGCGGCGCATTCACCGCAGGTCGCGGCGGCGACGAGTTCGACACCCTGCGGACAGGGGTGCGCATGTTCGTTTTGCGGGGTTCCATGGTTTCTCCTTGCGGTGAGTGGCGCCGGATGATCCGGACCGGTGTCACGATGCACCGCTGGCGTTCCTGAATCGTTCCCAGGTCCGCGAGGGCTTGCCGGCGCCGCACGGCAGCCCTCACACTGCGCAACATGGAACGCACCCAGCTCGATCCGTCCGGCGCGCCGCTGCCGACGCTTGAAGTCGACCTGCTCGGCCGTTTCGCCGTCCGTATCGACGGCGCGGAAATTGCACCGGACCGTTGGCCCAGCCTGCGCGCTGCGCACCTCGTGCAACTGCTGAGCCTGCAGCCGCGGCGACGACTGACGCGCGACATGGTCGTCGACGCGCTGTGGCCGCAACTGGAGCCCGACCCCGGCAACGCCAACCTGCGCAAGGCCGCCCACCACGCGCGCCACGCACTGGGCCGCCACGACGCCGTGGTCATGCAGGGCGGCGAAGTGCTGCTGTGGCCGGAGCGGCCGATGGTGGTCGACGCGGAAGACTTCGAGCGCAGCGCCGACGCAGCGTTGGGTCGGCGAGACGCCGCTGCCTGCGCCGAGGCCGCCCGGGGATATGGTGGCGACCTGCTGCCCGGCTCCCGTTACGAGACCTGGACCGTGGCGACGCGCGAGCGCCTGCACGCTCGCCACGTCGATTTGCTGCGGGTCGCCGGCCAATGGGACAAGTTGGCCCGGATAGAGCCGACCGACGAGCCGGCGCACCGGGCGCTGATGCAGCGCGAGCTGGAAGCCGGCAACCGCGC
>CAYODB010000102.1:0-13327 GCA_964402495.1 uncultured Bordetella sp. | reverse complement strand
GGCTGCAACTCTTGGCTGTGCCCCTGAGCGCACTGGTATTCTCGCTGTGGTTTTTAGATATGCCGGCGGCTTGGGCGAAATGCTGGACGGTAAGCGGAGCGCAATTCTGCGATAACCGCGAGGGACTGGGCAATAATGGTGGCCAGGGACGCGAAGACGGCCCGCGAGGTCCCTCGCCCGAGGAGATCAGAGCGCTGGCGGCAAAAGAGCGGCGTGCAAAAGCCAACGCTTTAAATGATGAAGGCATCGCCGCCTGGAATCGCGGCGCATGGGGTATTGCCGCCGAACAATTTCGGCAGGCGTATGCGTGGAATCCTGATTCCAAGGTTATCTTCAACAATCTCCTCAATGCCCAGCACAAAGTAGGTCTGATTGCCATGGAAGAGGGCGACTGGGAGTACGCGGCCACCCAATTCCAGAGCCTCCTCTATCACAAGCCTGACTCCGGGGAATTCAAACGCCTGTCGGCCGCGGTCGAAAAAAAGCGGCAGGCGGCGCGGCAGGCGCACGAGCTGAACCGTCAAGGAATCAACGCTGCGGATAACGGTGACTGGAAGACGGCCTTTGCGTACTTTCAAGAAGCCACGAAGAACGATCCTCTCAAGGTCGTGTATGCCAACAATCTCGCGATTGCACGGCAAAAGAAAATGGCTTTTGAGCAATACGATCAAGGCCACGCCGCTGCCCAGGGTGGTGACTGGGCCAGCGCCCTGATTCATTTTCAGCAAGCCGCGCTATCCGATCCGGGAGATCCTGCGCATGCTGAAAATGTCGTGCTGGCACAGCGCAAGGTTCACGAGCAACAGAACAAGGCGGTGGTTAAAAAAGTCCAGCAGAGCGTAAGCACGATCGCAGGCGACGTGAAGAGTTCGCAGCCCGTGGGTGATTTGGATCTGAGCGATCTCTCGACCACGGGAGACGCTTTCGGTGCAAACAAGGCTAACCCAAAACTCGCGCCCGCTGTAGCGCAGGAAAACGGGGGCGTTGGAACAGATCCTGGCGCACAACTGAAGAGCGTCGAACACCACAGTCGCCAGGCGCAGTCGCAGGGCAAGGACGACGACAAAAAACAGATGGCGCGAGACGGATTCGACGTCGTCGGAGACGATAGGGGAACCCTAGCCTATCCGGATAAAAACCAACTCCGGCAGGGTCCGCCCTCGGCGCTGGACAAGCAAGTACCCCAGGGCGCGAAAGACGATCCACAGGTCAAGCAGATGCAGGCCTGGTATCGGTCGCTCGATGCCAGGAAAACCGAGAAAGAAACGATGATAGCCGAGATCAAGGAGCAGCAGAAGACCAGCAAGGATCCCGTGCTGGATGTGAAATTGGCCACCCTTGCCAATGACGTAAAGCGATTAAACGACGACCAGGCCCAGGCGAGGGCAACGGTCAAAGAGCGGGTGGAGGTGATCAAGAAGCAGACGCTGAACAAGGGGCTTGCATGGGACGAGGAGCCGTCTGCCGATATACCAAGTGCCAATAAAAATGAGGATTAGCCGAATGGTTCAACAGGCCAGGCGCCGCTTCAACAAGCAGCCCGTCCGGTCGATGTCACCGAAGGAATGGCTTGCAGCTATCATCGCTGTGGCGCTCTTCGGCCTGCTGCCCCTGGGCAGGGCCACAGCCGAGACGATTCCGGCATTGCCGGAAATCGAGCCGGGAGTCGCCGCCGATAATCCGGAACTTGCCCAGCGACGGATCGCGTTGAGCCAGGAGCGCGATGCGCTGCGCGGTCGAACGTTGCAGCACAATGCGGCATGCCGCAGTGTCGAAGAGGGCAGTGCCGCGGATGCGGCATGCACGCAGACGTTGACGGCACTCCAGTCGGATCTTGCCCGCCACATTCAGGCCAGCAAGCGATTCATCACCATGGTGGATGCCGTGCGCAGCAAGGCATCCTTCCTGTATGCGCTGCAGACGCGCACGTTGACTCCCATGGCCGATGGCGGCCATCCGATCGACGCACCCGGTTCGCCGCCAGCGGGTTTGCACGGACTGGTCGGTGGAACGACCTGGACCTACGGCTTCCAGAGGCCTTACGTTAAATGCGAGAAGAAGTGCCAGGATGACATGAAGAGGAATCTGGATGGCCAGCTTGTTCTCTTCTGCTCTTCGCAAAGCGATCCCACGGCCTGTCTCGCGGACGGTCTGCCCTTTACGCCTGACATGTATGACCTGGTCGTTTCGATGGGCAGTTCGCATTCGGCCATCGAGGACCTCGCCACTCGGGTATTGTTTGACGGCACGACGTTCGGAGAGTTTTCGCGGCAGAACAAGGAGATCTTCGCCAGCTTGAAAGGGCGTCAGTTTGCAACGCTCGACTGTCACAGCAATGGGGCAATGGTTTGTCTCGCCGCCCTCCGCAGCGGCGATACAGAGGCGAAAGAGGTTCGGTTGTTCGGGCCTCAGATGAACCCTGAGGCGGCGAAACGCTGGCAGGAGTACGCCATGAACAAAAAAACCACGATCAGGATCTACATCAATAATGGCGACCCAATCGCGGCGATTTCCTGGAAACAACCGACTCCACAGACGCCCGCCGGAAGGGCTGCCACTGCTGCGTGGCTCTCCAATCCGCTGACCGGCCCCGCCACTTTCGCGGAGGCGCTCTTTCATACGTACGTCGACAGCAAGAAGGGCGTGATGGACGAGACCCTCAGGAATTATGGCTTCGACGTTAGGCGATCGAAATGCAAGGACGCGCCCAGCATTGACTGCCATTCAATGAAACTTTACGAGACGAATCTCCTTCAATAGCGAGGGGGAAAAATGAGCTCGTTGCCCATTATGACTTGAGCAATCCACCATGACACGGATCTACCGATATTTTGGATCGAGTATGCTGTGCAAGACTTCCCGCAATCTGGTTTATCTGGTGTCTTGCGGGTTGCTGGTCATGTCGAGTGCCCCGCCGCTCGCCGCTACTTCCCTGGCCTTGCCGGCCGCGGCGAAGGAAGCCGTGAATAAAGGCATGAGCGCCGATAAAAGCCGGGACTACCTTACCGCCATCAGCCATTTTCAGGAAGCGCTCCGGATCGCGCCGGATGCTCCGGAGGTTCTGTTCTATCTTGGCGTGGAGGAATCAAAAGTCCCGGGACGCGAACTGCGTGCCATTGCCTGGCTCGGCGCGTATCTGTCGTTGCGAGCTGATGGAGCGGGCGCGACGAAGGTCACGAACCAGATTGGCAAGTTAAGGATTGCGCATCACAAGACTCTGGCGAGAGTAGTCGAGGCCATTGAGAAGTCCGCCCAGTTTGCGGAGCGCAGGGGTCCGAGCCTGCGAGACGTTGCCCGCAAGCTGGCCGAGATCGGTGATGTCCCATCGGCGCTGCAGGTCGCAGCCAACCTGTCGGAGTTCCCAGAGTCCCAGGCCGAGGCGTACGCCGGGATCGCCACAGTCCAGGCCACGAGGTGGGAGATCGCTGGTGCCTTGCAGACCGCCAGTTTGATCGCCGAGGCGCAGCCCGCGAAAGGCGATGCGTTGGCGCACATTGTCAAATTTCAGATTGCGCGCGACCGGGTCGGAGCGCTGGAGACCATTGGGCGCATTCAGGATCCCAAGAACAAAGACCGGGCGAAGCGGATCGTCTCTTATTTTCAAGCCAGGACCGATGACGTTGCGAGCGCCCTGAAGACCGCCGAATCCATCCAGGATGAGGAAGTCCGGGGCTCGGCGCTCAATGACATCGCCCATGTACAAGTCGATGCCGGTGATTTGGCCGGAGCGCTCAGGACGGCCATCCTGATTCCGGCGGTGGGGGACGCAAACGCTGTGCTACAGCACATCAGTCTTGCCCAAGCCAGAAAAGGCGACATCGGCGGGGCTCTCAAGACCGCCGCCCTGTACGGCCATGGCTCCGATTTGCAATCTCGCGTCGCCAAGGTTCAGGCCGAAAGCGGCGACCTGGCCGGCGCCCTCAGAACCGCCGCTTCATTTGACAAAGATAATAAAGACTACTACACGATGGGCCTGGTTCAGGCGTCATTTGCGCAGGCGCAATTGACGCGCGGCGATGCCGGTGGTGCCCGGAAAGCGCTGGCTTCGGCGCGCCAATCGGCAGACCTTGTTTCGGACACCGACCGTAAGGAAACGGTATTGCGCCAGATCGCTCTCATCCAGGCCGAGAGCGGTGACTTGGCCGGCGCCCTGGCCGTTGCCGGCCAGATTCAATCCGTCTATTGGAAAGGGGAGACCCAAAGCGATATCGTCGTCGCTCAAGCCAGAGGTGGCGATGTGGCGGGCGCCCTCAATACCGCCGACGCGATTCAATACCCTGACGACTATAAGAAGAGCGTCGCGCTGGTCCGTGTTGCAGAAATCCAGGCCAAGGGCGGTAACTTCGCAGGGGCACTTCGCACATCTGGCTTGATCCGAAGTGATTCCAGCAAGGCTGCCGCACAGCGCATCGTGGCGGAACTTCAGGTCCAAAGGGGCGATCTGGCCGGGGCGCAGAAAACCGTCGGGCTGATCCAAGATGCAACCTCCCAGAAGGAAGCGCAGCAGGCCGTGGACGCTGCCCGATTCAAGGCCGGCGATCTGGTTGCCCTATGGCGCCAAAGGCTGGAGGACTCCAACCTCGACCACGACGGCGCCCTCAATGCCGCGCCATTCCTGGATCTGGCAAAACACCTGCAATCCGTGTCAGCCATCGAGGATCCCAAGAAACTCTTTGGGGCACTCTATCGAACGTTCATAGACCTGATTGACGCGGAAATTGTCGTCAACCAACTACTGGAACAACAATCCAAAAAATAGGAATCTCATCACATGAAAGCTACCTGTATTCGAATCGCCGTTCACGCGCGCTTGCTCGGCGGCATAGTGCTGATCTGCACCACGTCAGCGGCCTTCGGCGAGGATGAGTCAACGCCTTTTCCACGCGAGGAAGTATCACGCCTGACGGCTGAGATCCGCAAGGATCCGGAAAATGATGAATTGCGGCGCGATTTCATCGATCTGCTGCGCGGTCGTACGCTGCGAATGCCCGCGGAGGGCACCTACAAACTGCTGGATTCGGCGGCAATGCTCGAGGACACCGGTAAGCCGGACGATCTGAAGCGCGCGATAACGATCTACAAACGTGTGGCGAACTCCGTGCCGTGGTACGTCAGCGTCTACATGAATCTCGGCTTGGCTTACGAAAAGACGCGCGATTGGGCACAAGCCAAGCGTTACTACGACCTGTTTCTTTACGCCGGTGCGGACTACTCGATGGTGCCCGCCGAACTCTCAATTATTCGCGAGGCGTTACACCGGGTGGAAGACGAGATTGCAAAAGGCCGTAAGTAACGAAACTGATCGAGGAAGCATGTGGTCGACCTGACAGAATCGCATAACCGACAGAAGGAACCAGGTTTGGTTAGTTGCATATTGGCTCTTTTCAGAGGGCGATCGAGACCGAACCAATTATGCGGCTAACCAGGACTGAAAATCATCTAGTCGCCCCACTTTTAACGGCTCTGACCCAATGATTTCTGCGGTGCTTTCTTTCATTTCCATGAACACGCCGAAACGTGTGGTGAGGATCCTGCTCACCGCGTGGATATGCGCAGCTACCCCGGCATTGGCGGCTGCTCCAGACGGGGAATGCGGCGAGCGCATGACATTGGCTAAACTGATCGCCAATCCGGATGCTTATCATGGCAAAGCACTGTGGGTCGTCGCCTACGCAACGATCGATTTCGAGAACATGACGGCGTGCCCGTCGGAAAATGAAACGCAAGCGGGGAACTGCCTCTGGCTCAACGTAGACGATGGTCCTTTCAAAACCGATCAGGACTACATTCGCTACCAATCGAAGTTGCAGATATGGCGGCAGTTCAATTTACAGACCGTCGCCATCTGCGCGACGTTCAACAAGACCGAGACAGGCCATTTCGGCGTGTGGCGGGGCGGCCTCGGTAACGTCATGGAAGTGTCGGGGCACGGAGGTGGCTGGAACTTCAGTTCGAACGCCGCGGTGCCGCGCACCGCATGCGTGGGTGAATTGCCGGTGCCGGAGGAATCCAGCGAACGACGGATTGGGCACGGCAATCTGAAACTTCGCAACGGAGATTACGAAGGTGCTATCGCCGACTTTAACCTTGCCATCGACCTTGAGCCTCGCAATAGCAGGTATTACCTTCTGCGCGGCAACGCGAAAAAGCTCAACCGCGACTACGCTGGCGCCATTGCAGACTACACGCGTGCGATCGAGTTAGAACGGGAGTACAAGGATGTCATGTTCACTACCCGTGCCGGGGCGAGAGAGCTGACGGGCGATCTGGACGGCGCCATTGCCGACTATAGCCGGGCGATCGAGATTGATCCGAAGTTCGGCGGCACGTACAAACTCCGCGGCTTCGCCAGACAAAAAAAAGGAGATCTCGCGGGCGCTGCCGCGGATTTTGCGCAGGCCGAACGGTTGGCGCCGAAGCAGTAGCCCCCGCCAACAGACCAACTCAGGTGCTCAGCGTAAAACCTTCATAGTTCCTCGCGGCAATGTCTGCGCAGATCTTCCGGTAGTGCGCCATCCCGCCAGCGTAGGGCATGAATACGCGCGGCTTGCCGGGGATGTTGGCGCCGAGGTACCAGGAGTGCTTCGCCTGCGGCAGTACCGTGGCTTCGGCGGCCGCGTTCACCTGCGCCACCCACGAGTCCACGGCTTCTTCCCGCGGCTCGATCCGCTTGAGGCCGTGCTTGCGCATGTGCGCGATGCAGTCGGTGATCCACTCGACATGCTGCTCGATGGCCACCGGCATGTTGCACAGGACTGACGGACTCCCGGGGCCAGTGATGGTGAACAGATTCGGAAAACCCGCAACTTGAAGTCCGAGGTGGTTGCGCGGCCCCGCCTTCCACGCTTCCTTCAGCGGCAGGCCGTCGCGACCGCGAATGTCCATGCGCAACAGCGATCCGGTCATGCCGTCGAAGCCGGTGGCGAAGACGATGACGTCGAGCGGGTATTCGGCACTGTGCGTTTTTATTCCGCCTGGGGTGATCCGTTCTATCGGATCGGCGCGGACGTCGACCAGCGCCACGTTGTCGCGGTTGAAGGTCTCGAAATAGTCGGTGTCGATCGGCGGGCGCTTAGCGGCATAAGGGTGGTCGATGTCGGCCAGCTTCTCCGCCGTTGCCGGATCTTTCACGATCTTGCGGATCTTGTCCTTGAGGAATGCGGACGCGGTTGCATTCGCTTCGTTGTTCGTCACCAGGTCGCGAAACACCGCGCGGAAGCGCAGGCCACCGGTCTCCCAGGCTTTTTCGTAACGGGCCTGGCGTTCCTGCGGCGGGATCGACAGCGTCAGGGTCTCGGATAGCAGGAAGGGATGGCCGTTGACGGCCGCACGCATGGTCGTCCGGATCTCGTCTCTGTTGTCCTGGATCCAGCGATTGAACTCCGGGGTGAGCGGTCCATTGCGTGCGGGTACGCTGTAGTTCGCGGTGCGCTGGAAAACGGTCAGATGGGCGGCCGTTTCCGCTATGACCGGCGCGGCCTGGATGCCGGTCGAGCCCGTGCCGATCTGGCCGACCCGCTTGCCGCGGAAGTCGACGCCTTCATGCGGCCATTGCCCGGTGTGATACCACTTGCCCCTGAAGGCATCCAGGCCCGGGATATCCGGGACGTTCGCCGTTGAAAGGCAGCCCACGGCGGTTATTAGAAATTGGGCGGTCAACACGTCGCCGGCATCCGTGGTCACGCGCCAGCAGTTCGCGGCCTGGTCGTAGTGCGCCGATTCGACACGGGTATTGAAGCGAATATCCCGTTTCAGGTCGAACTTGTCGGCGACATGATTGAGATAGCGCAGGATTTCCATGGGGCCGGGATACTTTTCCGTCCACTCCCATTCCTTCCACAGGTCTTCGGAGAAGGTGTAGCAGTACGAATGGCTTTCCGAATCGCAGCGCGCACCCGGGTAGCGGTTCCAGTACCAGGTGCCGCCGACTCCCGCGCCGGCTTCCAGCACCTGGACCGAAAGGCCCAGCCGGTCGCGCAGGCAGAGCAATTGATAGAGGCCGGAAAACCCGGCGCCAATGACCAGCGCATCGAAGGCGCGTGGCGGGCGGGTAGTTTTTTCTGAAGATTCAGGGTTGCCACTCATTGCCATTCGAATTCCTGATTTCTGTCGCGCCCGGGCTGAATGTTCTATCCCGTAAAACTATCCGGGAAAACCATCCGGAAACACGATCCGGTAAAACCTGGCACAGGGCGGTGCCCGTGGAGAATGTTAACCAGGCCCGCATCATTGCATATCAGGAGGTCAATGTTGCAAGGCCGGCCCGCATGACGGGATTGAAAAGCGCTAAAGTGGGCCCTCCAACCGTACAGTGAGCCACTGCTCATGGCCAAGTCTCCCGTTCCGGATTTATCCCGGCTCGATCGCGTAATAGCCGAAGCGCGGCGGCATAGCAACGAGCGCGAAGCAACCTATCGCGAACGCGCGCTCAAGTTATATCCCCACCTATGCGGTCGCTGCGCCCGGGAGTTTTCCGGGGTGCGCCTGCGCGAGCTGACGGTGCACCACAAGGATCACAACCACGACAACAATCCGCTGGACGGCAGCAATTGGGAGCTGCTTTGCATTTATTGCCACGAGAACGAGCATGCAAGGGTCGCCGACGAGGCGGTGAGGGGGCGCAATCCCGGTGACCAGAGGCCCGGGGCGACGCACAATCCCTTCGCGGACCTGCAAAGGAAGTTGGAAGAAAAGAAAAAATCGCGTTAGCAGTCAACGAAACGAGCGGTCAACGAAACTAGCGGTCAACGAAACGAACCGCAATCGCCCGTCCGGGGCGGGCGACGATCCTTGCTAGTTTGGCAGGTCCTTCCGCCCGTGCCGGGCGCCGTCCGGACACTTGCGTGGCCGCAACCGGCAGATGCCGGCCCGGCTATGGAACCAGCGTGAAGTCTTGGGTCGCACTGGCGCTGACGATGTCCTTCGCAACCGGCGGGCTCGTCGCGTACCCCTCGGCAGAAGCTTCGATGTTGTACTTCCCGGTGACTGCCACGAACGAATTCAGGGGAATCGGCAGCGGACCGTATTTCCCGGACACTGGCGCGTCGATGGGAAGGGTCAGGAGATACGTGCCATCCAGAAGGTCCGCCGCATCCGACTGCACCGAGATGGTCGTGGCATTGCCGCTTTGCTTTGCCGTCACGAAGGGCACGGTGTTGGTCGTGCTTGCCGGATTCAGACGGACGGTTCCGGATATCGTGCGAGTGCGCGCATCCGGAAGTGTCAGCGGCAGTGCGCTCGTCGCCAGTACTGCAACGGCGCTCTGGTCGGCGACGGGCACGTTGATGATCACCGCAGTCGAGTAACCATCGGCCGTCATCACGAAGTCGTAAGTGCCCGGCGCCAATCGCGCCAGGAAAAATTCTCCCGTCTGCGGATTTGGAGCGGCGCTAAGGATCACCTCTCCGCCCTGCTGCGCGGAAACCATCACGTTGGAACCCAGCAGGGCCGAATTGACCACACCGCGGATGCCGTTGGCGGCCGTTTCGACCGGGACGGGAACAGCCGTGATCTTGATCTTCGGCTTGAGGAAGCGGGAACCCTTGCCGTGCCTGACGATGGACTTGCAGGCATCGAAATCGAGCATCAGGTCCGTCCGCTCGCCGGCGTTCACGGTGAATCCATGGACCAGCTTGATGCCCGAGCGATCCCCACTGGGAAGGTTGATCGGAATCTCGACATCGGTTCCTGAGAACACCACCGAATTCGCGATGTTGCCGCCTTTGTTCGATGCCAGCACCAGGCGGACCTGTTGGTAGTGGCCGGCCTCGAGGGGCGCTTCGCCGAGGCTTGTAAACACGCCGTTGGTCAGGTCGAGCAGGTTGATCTTGCGCGGCGGATCGATGCTGATCCGGGTCCAGCCGTCGTTGCGGTTGTTCTTGTCGTGTTCGTCGTCCTTGCTTTTGTGGTTGTCGTCGTTGTCGTCTTCGTCGTCGTCGGCGTCTTCAACCTCCGAACTTCGATGGATCCGCACCTCGCGGATCGTGACATTGACTGCATCGAAGCCGCAGGCCGGAGCATCGGTCAGGGCGACGCGAACGCTGCCCTGGCTCCCGCCGCTACCGCCGCTACCATCACCATCTCCCCCGCCGCACGCCGACAATAGCAAGGTCGGAATCAGCGCACCCAGAGCCCGGAGGGCATTATGGTCAAGCCGGAGGATCTTCATTTGCAGCTCCTTTAGGGTTCCAGATGTAGGGTTCCAGATGAGTTGCCCTCGACACCACGTAACAGGGCGTCATGATCAATGCATGCCGGTGAGACAGATTGACAGGGTATAAATTTCACACCTACCCATCCGGCATCCAGTAATTTAGTCCGTACGGACTACGAAAAACGGGCGCGGAGTCAATTTGCCATCGCTCGAACTTGGAGGCACAGGCCGCTGTCAGAACGAGTCTGCGCGGACTGTGCGGAGTAAGGCAAAAAGTAGTCCGCGGCCATGCAGAGGGGTCCGGCATAATTCCGCCGTCGGGCGGCTGATTTCAGCCAGGAGCAGTCGTTCGCGAACAGATGGGCCGGTTGTCTCATCCTCGATGAATCTGGTTTTGAATGCCCGGTCCGGGTCGAGGCCTATGCACGGGGTCGGATCGTAATGCTTGCGGGAGATACCATGCTTCGAAGATCCATGCTCGTCTTGCTGTGCGGGTTGCTCAGCAATCTCGCCGCCGCCGCAGAGCCCGAGCGCGACGCGTCACGCGGTGAACTGTTGTATTCCACACATTGCATCGCCTGCCACACTACCGAGGTTCACTGGCGGGAAAAGAAAATCGCCACCGACTGGGTCACTTTGCAGGGGCAAGTCAATCGCTGGCAGGGAAATTCATCGCTTGGTTGGGGCGAAGCAGACATCACGGAAGTTGCGCGATACCTGAACGCGCTCTACTACCACTATGACGCGCCGGAATGACCCGCGCTGATCCAGGCCGCGCCGGTCCCGGCACTGCAAGATCCCGGCACTGCAAGATCCCCGCACCGTAAGAGTTGGCAGATTTGCTGCCCTCCCCCGGACCACGCAGCGGCTCCACGTTTCGGGGTTACTCGGTGGTCCGGGTGGTTGCGATGGAGACTGCGAGCCGGGACCTCTGTACGGGTGTGGCGACCGCGGTCAGGGCGCCGGTTGCCGCATCGACACTGTAGGTCTGGATGCCGCTGGTCATGCCGACATAGGCGAATTGACCACTCGGGTCGAAGGCAATGGATTTGGGATTGTCCGCTGAGACCGGCGCGCCGCTCGGCGTCAATGCACCGCTCGCAGCATCGATGCGGTAAATCCAGATGTCGTTGGAGTTCTGGTTCGCCACATAGGCAAGGTTGCCGTCCGGATGAACTGCGATGGACTGGGGAGCAACTCCCGTTGTGACAGGCGAACCCTGCCGGGTCAACGTTCCGGCTGCGGGATCCAGTTGGTACGTCGACACCTCGCCTGGGCCCGAGCCTGCGCTGCTTGCCGCATACGCGAACTTGCCGCTCGGATGCGCGGCAATGCGCCCAACCCCGACTCCATCCGCAGTTGCTGCGAGCAAGGTCAGGGCCCCGGAGGCCGGATCAATGGCGTACGCTGCGATGAAGTTTGGGCCTTCGCTTTTCACATAGGCGACATTGCCATTGCGGGGGACTTGGATCGAGGCGATGACTCTGCCTGTCACGACCGTGCTCGCCAGGATCAATGCGCCGGTGTCGGCGTCGATGCGCCAGGTCGAGATCGACTGCGGCTCCTGCGGCGGCGGAAAGGGCGAGTCGCTTGGGTAGTTGTTCGGCACAAAGAGAAAATTGCCGCCAGGATCCACGGCGACCGAGCTGGTCCCGTTGGTACTATCATCTCCGGTAGCGCCGATCTGGGTCAGGGCACCGGTGGCAGCATTGATGCGGTAAGCGGACACGCCCTGATACGAGGTATTCGACACATAAGCGAATTTGCCGCCGGGATGCACGGCGACCTGGGTGGGATAATTTCCGGCCGTGACGGGCAAACCCACCGGAGTCAATTCCCCGGTCGCCGGACTGATGCTGTAGGCCGAGACGGTGTTGGAAAAATCATCCGCAACATAGGCGAAAGAGTACTGGATCGCCGTTGCTGGCGGTGGCGTTGTGGTTCGTGATGACGGCGTGCCGGTTGCAGCCGGCGAGGGGCTGGCGTTTGTCCCGGCGCTATCTGTCCCGGCTCCGCCACCGCATGCCGCCAGCCATAGCGGGACGAGCAGCAGGGCGAACGGCGCTTTCCTGCAGGGGAGACGCATATTGACCTTCGCTTTCCCGACCCGAGGGCCGCGATTCGAATCCGTGCCCGCGAGTTGCAGACCCGTACACTTCTGACAGGCCGGGCAACGCCGCGGGGCCCGGGTTGGGGGCCGCGCGTGGAGCCGCCAGGGTTTTTTCTAGCGCAGCCCGAAGAACGACAGGATTGCGACGATGATGACGATTGCGCCGACGATGTAGACGATGTTGTTCACAGGATTTCCCCTTTCTCTGGGGTTAAGGATCGAATCGCGTGCCTGACAGCAAGGATCCACTACACGCGACTTTGCATTGTTCCTTTGCCGGCCAGGACCTTCGGTGCGCCACCGCTCATAGCGGCCCGATAGTTACATTCCACAGCGGTAACCGGAACCCCGGGGGCGGAAGCAGACTCCAATCCCACTTGGGGATTCTTTAAGACTCTTCCCCCGGCTGTCACTCAAAAGAGCCTACAGCCTGGCGCGATCGTCATTCCCGTGTTCCGGCTCGGGAACACGGCATAGCGCCCGCCACGAAAGACAGCCATGTCGGATTTATCGGGATCGCACGACGCGGCACCGGCCTCAACGGGGTTGTGGCTGGCCATCAGGAAGGCTGCCGGCCGGCTGCAGGATTGGTTTGTCATCCAGCCGGTGGCCGTCAAGCTGATCGTGCTGGCCCTGGCCGTCCTGATACCGGCCAGCGGACTTTATTCGTTGGCGCACGTCCTCAAGCAGGCCGCGGTTGCCGAGCAGGTCAGGTCCATGACCGCTGGCGGGAAGGCGAGCGAGGGGATATGGACGCTCAATGAGACGCTGCCCGTAGTGTTCGGCACCGGCTCGGTACTGAGCTTCCTTGAAACCAACCCGGTCGAGCGCATCACGGTGATCTACAAGCCACTGACGTGGAGCGTTTCGGAGCGCGTCATCCTGATCGAATCGCAAGGCAGGCAGCACGCGTATTACCCGAGCGACATGGAGAGCAAGATCTTCGCCGACAAGGCCGTCACTGCACTGTGGGGCGGCAAACTTGTCTTCGTTCCGCGCGACGAGCTCAGCGCCGGCAAAGCGCTGGTCCAGGCGTTCGAGCAATTCGAGGCTGCCGGCGCTGA
>CAYODB010000101.1:0-13372 GCA_964402495.1 uncultured Bordetella sp. | reverse complement strand
ATGATGTGGCTCTACATTGCAGGGCTGGCCATCCTGTTTGGCTCGGAGATCAACGTGCTCATTAAACGACACGTCGCCGGCGGCAAACAGAACGTCGGAAATGCGATCGGCCAACGCAAGCGCAAGGCCGACCCGTGATCACAGGCAGACGATGCGGTGCCGGAGGCCAATGCCAGCACTCCCTCAACGGCCGGCGTGCTCGCACTGACGATCATTGCCTTGTTTCTTCCACGCCGACCGTAGCGCGGCCACCACAGAACGCGGCTTCGGAGTCCTTCGTTCTTTTCACAACCGTGTTGTTGATTTCCACTCAGAACTGACCCACTTGATCGATGGCCGCGATACGGCCACCGAGCTATATCTCTTCTACAATCGCCCCTAATACGGGGCGGCCTATGCTCCGGTCGGCCAGCGTCTGCTACCGCTGGACAAGGAATGGCACCGTAACCTGGCTGAACAGCCTTCATCTCAAGGCGACCTTCCATCGTGTGCGCCAGAATGGCATTGACGAGGAACTGTTCGATGTAGTCTCCGGATTTGAGGCGTTGTCAAAAGGGAAGACTCGCCGGAGCGCAAAAGCAGGGGAAGAGGCTGAAATGACCGCGGGATCGCGCTTCGATAGAATCCAATAGCTATTGAAAGCTCTGCGGCACGCCGGCTACTGACTGAAAACTCAAAGTGGGTCGCTGGCCTTGACAGGTACTATTCGTACTCGTGCAACTGAAGGAAACAATCTCCCCATGGCAACAGAAGTTAACGAGAAGCCCGTACGCGGCATTGTGGCGGCGGTACAACTGCCCGGCGTGAGCGACGTCGAATTCAACGCTTCGGTAAACGAACTGCGTGAACTCGCAAAGACGCTGGGTTTCGAACTCGTGGGCACGTTCACACAGAAGCGCGATCACTTCGACACGACGGCCTACGTGGGCATCGGCAAGCGACAGGATATGCGTCGCTTCGTGGAGAACGAACCTGAACCTGAGAACGAGTCGGAGTCTGCTGCAGCCTCCGGCAGCGCAAAACGGGCGGCGAAAGGCGGGGCGGCCCGGGCCAAGGAGGCGGCGAAATCCGAGGCCGATCCGGAAACCCGTCGCGCCGACATCGTGCTCGTCGACCACGAGATCTCCCCGTCACAGGCGCGCAACCTCGAGATCGAAGTCGGTTGCGAGGTCATGGACCGCACCATGGTCATCCTCGAAATCTTCCACCGCCACGCGCGCTCGCGCGCAGCACGCGCGCAGGTGGAGATTGCGCGCCTTGGCTACATGGCCCCGCGTTTGCGCGAGGAGGCGAAGCTCGCGGGGTCGAAGGGACGCCAGCGCAGCGGTACCGGAGGCCGCGGTGCCGGCGAGGCACACAGCGAACTCGACCGGCAGAAGATCCGCAACCGCATCGCCGAGCTGCAGAAAGAGATTGACGCGATGGATGCCGAGCGCAAGACCCAGCGCGCGCGCCGGCAGGAGCGCCAGGGACTGGCCCGGGTGGCGCTCGTCGGCTACACGAACGCGGGCAAGTCCACGCTGATGCGCGCGCTCACCGGAAGCGAGGTCCTGGTCGCCAACAAGCTGTTCGCGACGCTCGATACCACGGTGCGCGCGTTATACCCCGAGAGCGTGCCGCGCGTGCTGGTCAGCGACACGGTCGGATTCATCAAGAACCTGCCGCACGACCTGGTTGCGTCGTTCAAGTCGACGCTCGAGGAGGCGGTCGAAGCGTCACTGCTCCTGCACGTCATCGACGCCAGCGATCCCGGATTTGAACGGCAGATAGCGGTCACCGACGAAGTGCTGCGTGAGATCGACGCGGAGGCTGTGCCGCGCATCCGCGTGTTCAACAAGATCGACTGCGTCGGCGATTCGGCGACACAGGCTGAACTCGAAGCGTCGCTGCGCGTGCGCTATCCGGAGTGCATGGTCATGAGTGCGCGACGCGGGGGCGATGTAGAAAAGCTGCGTGCGACCATCCAGGCGTTCTTCCAGAAGGACCTCATCGAGACCGAGATTTTCCTGCCCTGGACGGCCCAGCAGTTGCGCGGGGAGATTTTCGCGAATTGCGAGGTGCTGGAGGAGTGGGCCGACGGCGACGGAACGTTCCTCCGCGTTCGCGGCGAACCGGACACCGTCAATGGCCTGCGCGAGCAGGCCGGCCAAACGCGATGAATCCCGTCCTGTTGCGCGAGCCGGAGGCTTTCTGGAGATACCTGGGGGGTGGGCTTGCGCTGCAATCCGGGAGATCCGGCGTGAGAGAATTTAAGGCCGAATTACATCAGTCCCGACCTGGCTTCAGTACTTAAAATATCGTTGCGATATGAATGATAACTATCTGATAAAAAAAGAATCAGATACAGAATTTATGACCGTGGCGTTAGCGCAGGCCCAGGAAGCCGCGGAAGCCGGCGAGGTCCCGGTCGGAGCTGTGGTCGTGAAAGCCGGCCAGATTATCGGGGTGGGATCGAATGCGCCGATCAGCCGGCGCGATCCGTCGGCGCACGCCGAGATCCAGGCCATGCGCGCGGCTGCCGCGGCGCTGGGCAACTATCGCCTCACCGATTGCACGCTGTTCGTGACCCTTGAGCCCTGCACGATGTGCGCGGGGGCCATCATGCATGCCCGTATTTCGCGCCTGGTTTTTGGCGCCGCCGATCCCAAGACGGGGGCCTGCGGCAGTGTGATCAATTTGTTCGCCGAAGAACGCCTCAACCACCATGCTGTGGTGGAAGCCGGACTGATGGCGGAGCAATGTGGGGAGCTGCTGACCCGTTTCTTCCGCAGCCGGCGCGCAGTGGGCAGCCAGTGAAGTCCATCCGCATCAGCATTCCCGAGCAGACGCTGGAACTGAGCGAAAACGGAAGCGTCCTGCGGCGCTACCGGATCTCGACGGCGAAAAACGGCGCCGGCGAGAAATACGGCAGCTTCTGCACGCCCCGAGGCCGTCACATCGTCCGCGCCAAGATCGGTGGCGGAACACCGGAAAACACGGTGTTCGTCAAGCGCCGTCCGACCGGGGAAATCCTCACGCCTGCACTCGATGCCAGTTCTCCGGGGCGGGACTGGATGCTGACCCGGATCCTCTGGCTGTCGGGTTGCGAACCGGGATTCAATCGCCTGGGCGACGTGGACACCATGCGCCGCTACATCTACATCCATGGCAGCCCGGATTCCCGGACCATGGGCAAGCCCGGCTCCATTGGCTGTATACGCATGCATAACCGCGACGTCATGGAATTGTTCGACCTGGTCGAGCCCGGAACGCCGGTCGAAATTACGGAATCCCCTGCCGAATCCTGATCCCCGGCCTGGTTGTGCGCTGCAGCGCAATTGGTTAGAGTGCCGCCGGCCCGCGGAATTACAGAAAAGCGGGCCTCAAAAAAACAGGCACAACCAGGAGAACAACCGATGAGGCTGATGGACAAGGTGGCGATCATTACCGGTTCGGCGCGAGGCATTGGCCAGGCGACTGCGCTCAAGTTCGCTACCGAGGGTGCGAAGGTGGTGGTATGCGATCTTGACCTCAAGGCGGTCGACGAAGTGGTTGCGCAAATCGTATCGGCGGGCGGCAAGGCGACCGGCTTCATGGTGAGCGTCACCGACAAGCCAAGCATCGCCGCGATGGTCCAGGGTGTGATGGACAAATACGGACGCATCGATGTCCTGGTCAACAACGCCGGCATCGTCGATGACGCATTGTTCCGCAAGATGTCGGACGAACAGTTCGATCACGTGATCGACATCAATCTCAAGGGCACCTACAACTGCGCCCGCGCCGTCGTGGATGTCATGCTGGCGCAGAATTCAGGTGTGATCCTGAACGCCTCCTCGGTGGTGGGCATTTACGGAAACTTTGGCCAGAGCAATTACGCCGCCAGCAAGTTCGGCGTGATCGGCCTGGCGAAGACCTGGGCGCGCGAACTGGGGCGCAAGGGCATTCGCGCCAACGCCGTTTGCCCGGGTTTCGTCGAAACCACAATCCTGAAATCCATTCCCGAGAAAGTCATGCAGTCGATGGTCGACCGGGTGCCGCTGGGCCGGCTCGCGAAACCGGAAGAAATCGCCAATATCTATGCGTTCCTGGCTTCCGACGAAGCCAGCTATATCAATGGCGCGGTGATCGAGGTCAGCGGTGGCATGACCGTCTGAGCGGTCTTTCAGCACCAGAATTCGCACGTGCCAGTTCGGGTGTCGACCTGCCAATAGGATCGACTGGCGACGCAATGTCGCCGCTGTAGTCCTCGACCTCACAGAGTTTTACAGGTGCTTGGGGCTATGGCGCGGGCCAACTGACGGGAACAATAGCCGGACACGGAGCCGGCTTTCGATGCCGGCGTACGGCGTAGATACAATCAGGCCTGATGAAAACTTCAGAAGCATTCCGGATCAGGCTGGCCGACTGGGAGAGCGACCAGCCGGCGCTGCGCGCAATCCGCGAACAGGTGTTCGTGCGCGAGCAGTCCGTTCCACTGGAAATGGAATGGGACGAATTCGATAATGTGAGCCGCCATGTCCTCGCCGAAGCGAGTAGTCGTCCTATCGGTACCGGACGGCTCCTCCCGGACGGCCATATCGGCAGAATGGCCGTGCTCCGGGAATGGCGAGGGCAGGGCGTCGGCGGCGCGTTGCTGCAAGCCCTTCTCGATACGGCGCGTGCGGCCGGCCATGAGCATGCCGTATTGAACGCACAGGTTCAGGCGACGGCGTTCTACCGCCGCTTCGGTTTCGAACCGGAGGGCGGGGAATATCTCGAGGCCGGCATTCCCCATATCGCCATGTCGCGGCGGCTCTAGCAGGCAAGGGTGAACCGGAACGCGCGGTCTTCGCGCAGGACGCCGTTCTCTCCGAAAGTTCTTTCCCGGAAGCGGACTTCCCCGTCCGCGCCGATCAGCAATACCGAAGAGGCCCGTGTTCCGTAGCCCGGCGCCACGATGAACGAGGCCGAGAGTTGTTTTTCCTGGTCGCGCCCGATGCCGGTTTGCGGGAGCAGGCCATCCTCCGCCAGTTCCCGGTCGGCCAGCAGTGCAAGAAGCGTGTCCTCCGGGTCGGCCGCGTTTGCGGCCAGGATGGTTTGCAGGAGGCGCTTG
Source organism: uncultured Bordetella sp. (assembly GCA_964402495.1). GTDB lineage: Bacteria > Pseudomonadota > Gammaproteobacteria > Burkholderiales > JACQAP01 > JACQAP01. The sequence continues at coordinate 8,298 of CAYODB010000101.1, read as the reverse complement.
CCGCGTTCAACCTTCGGCCACGTGGTGTCGAGGCGGTGATTGCTCAGCCCGTGGATGCCGGGCTCGACCCGGCGCGATTTTCCTTCGGCGTGGGCGACGTAGTGCACGCTCGCCGCATCACCTACGAGAAGATTGAACCCGTGATACGCGGAAGCCGTCCGCGCAACATCTTCGCCATAAACGTGCGCCCTGGAGTCTCCCGCGAGGTAGCGCGCAACCAGTTCGCCTCGGGAGCGCGACGCCGGCTCAGGGCGTGTGCCGTCGCGGTAGTTGGTTACCGCGGACCAGCGGCCGTTTCGCGTCACGCCCATCCACGTGCCGCCTTTTTCGAGGTCGCGGCCGCCGAGCACGCCGGGCGCATCCTTCCAGTAGTCGGCCGCTGAAGTGGGGCGGGCGAAGAATTCGTCGCGGTTGGCGGCAAGCACCAGCGCGAAGTCCGGATGGGCTTGGTGCGCGAACAGGATCAGGCACATCAGCGTTCCTCGAAGCACTCGCTCTTGCGCGCGCTTCCCGCAGCCAGCATAGGGCTGAAATCCAGACCTTCGAGCAGGTCGGCGAGTCCGGCCTCGAATGCCGCGCCGTCGTCCACGCCCTCGTAGATCTCCATCCACAAAGTCGGCTCATCGCGCTTCTTCAGCAAACGGCCTTCGATGCCGTAGCGCTCACGGATCGCGGCCTGCAACCTGCGCACGGCAGCAGAGGCGTCGCCGGGATGCGCGACGCGATAGTAGATGTAATAGGAAAGCGCCAAGACGCCTGCGCGGTCAGGCGGGGACTGCGGACAACCGGACCTGGGCGCCCGGTTCGCCACGCAGGTGCAGCACCTCACCGTCGGCGGCAACCTGTGCCACCGCAAGCAAATCGGAACCGCCGTCCGGCGACGTGGCCGCATTCACCACCACCGCTCGTGACTGCCCACCCGCAAACAGCCTGTCTCCGGCCTGCGCGACGTCGTCGACATGCCCGGCCCGCAACTGGCGCTTGACCTCGCCCAGGTAGTGCGTGCGCGCGACGATTTCCTGCCCGGGATAGCAGCCTTTGTCGAAGCTGACGCCGCCGATTGCATCCAGCCCTGCCATCTGGGGTATGAACTGGTCCTGCGTCGGTGCTGTGATCCAGGGAATGCCGGAACGCACCTGCAGCCAATCCCAGGCGCCGGATCCCGCGGGTACAGCCAGGCTTGCGATTGAATTCCACACTGCTCCGATTTCGGCGGAGGGGACAAGCGCCACAAAGGCGTCGCCGGGCAGCCGTAACAGGGTCGCCGACGGATAGAGCACCATTTCCAGCGGCCTTGCCGGGGGTTGGCCGATCGACTTGCCGAGAACGGCTGCGGCGCCAGGGCCGCCGAGGCCGATCGCCCGTACCCCCTGCTCATGCCCGATACTGACCTGGGAACGCAGGATGAACTTCTTCAGCCGAGCCGCCGTCGACTCGGACAAGTCGGCCGGCAGGAGCATCAGGTAGCCTTGCGGCGTCAGCATCAGCAGGAAACTGGCGAGCAGGCGCCCCTGGGGGGAACAATAGCCGCCATACTGCGCCCTGGTCGGCGTGATCTGCTGCAGATCGCAGGTAAGCTGGCCCTGCAGGAAAGAAAGGGCGTCGGCGCCTGAGAAACGCAACAAGTCAAAATGCGCCAGCGGGCTGACGAACGCACCCGACCTCGCGGCGCCGAGTTCGCGCGCGACGTCGCCGAAATTAGCCTGCACCGCGCCCGAAAAGGCGCCGGCAACCTGATTCCAGTCGGAAGCATTCCCCATGTCGGCAGTACGGACTCCAAGTTTGTGAGCAAAAGGAATTATAAGTCCCGCAACGGCCGCCGCTGAATACATGCTTCGTGTCCCCATTACTTCTTCGCTGCTGATGGCCGCAGTCCTGGTGCTGATGCATGGCCTCGCGGCCGCCTGCATGCTTCGCTATGCGCCCGCCTGGGGCTGGGCCTTTGTGGGCATTGCCGCGCTCATGGCAAGCCTGGCATTTCATCTGCGACGCGATGCGCTGCTCCTTGCGTCGAATTCGGTTGTGGAATTGGTTTTGCATGAAGATGGTAGCTGCGAAATGCTCACCCACGGCGGCGCCGAATTACGGGGCAGGGTCAGGGATTCTTCTTTTGTTTCGCCCCCGCTGATTGCCATCACCGTCAGGCTGGAGTCAGGACGGTTTCGACACGCGGTCCTATTGCCGGACAGCGCGCCTGCGAAGGACAGGAGACGCCTGCGCGTGTGGCTGCGGCACGCGATGCGCCTGAAGGAAACCGGTTCAGCCGGGCTTTAGCAGCGTATTGCGTGCCTCCGGCAGCAAGCCGGGATAGTCGCGGCTGAAATGCAGGCCGCGGCTTTCGTGCCTGAGCATGGCGCAGCGGACGATCAGGTCGGCCGTGGTTACGAGGTTACGCAGGTCCAGCAAGTCGGCGGTGATGCGGAAGTTCGAGTAGTACTCCTGAATTTCCGCGGCCAGCAGCCGGATTCGGTTCTGCGCCCGCTCCAGGCGCTTGTTGGTGCGCACGATGCCCACGTAGTCCCACATGAAGCGGCGCAATTCATCCCAGTTGTGAGCGATGACAATTTCCTCATCCGCGTCAGTGACCCGGCTTTCATCCCATTGGGGCAGGGATGGCGCGGCAGGCTTCGACTGGCCAAGGATGTGCCGCGCCGCGGCCTGTCCAAACACCAGGCACTCCAGGAGCGAGTTGCTGGCCAGCCGATTGGCGCCGTGCAGGCCGGTATGCGCGGTTTCGCCCACGGCATAAAGGCCGGCCACATCGCTGCAACCGTGGCGGTCGGTCTGTATCCCTCCACAGGTGTAGTGCGCTGCCGGCACCACGGGTATGGGCTGCCGGGAAATGTCGATCCCGAACTCGAGGCAGCGGGCGTAAATGTTGGGGAAATGCTCGCGCAGGAACTCTGCCGGCTTGTGCGTGATGTCAAGATAGACGCAATCCAGACCGCGCTTCTTCATTTCGAAGTCAATCGCGCGCGCCACCACGTCCCGCGGCGCCAGTTCCTCCCGCTGGTCATGGGCAGGCATGAAGCGACTGCCGTCCGCCAGCCGCAACAGGCCGCCTTCGCCGCGCACGGCTTCGCTGATCAGGAAGGACTTGGCATGCGGGTGGTAAAGGCAGGTGGGATGGAACTGGATGAACTCCATGTTGGCGATGGTGCACCCGGCGCGCCAGCCCATGGCAATGCCATCACCGGTGGAGGTATCCGGATTGGTCGTGTACAGGTAAACCTTGCCGGCGCCGCCCGTCGCCAACACCATCTGGTCCGCGGCCACGGTGTGTACCAGGCCGGACTTCTGATCGAGGGCGTAGAGCCCATGGCAACGGCGCTCTGTCAGGCCAATCTTGGGGCCCGTGATCAAATCGACGGCGATGTGGTGCTCCAGCAGGGTGATGTTCGGGTGCGCCTTGACCTTCGCTTCCAGCGTGGCCTGGACCGCATGCCCCGTGGCATCGGCAGCATGAATTACCCGGCGGTGGCTGTGGCCGCCTTCCCGGGTCAAGTGATAGCCGACATCGCTGGTTTCGTCGCGGGTAAAGGGAACGCCCTGGCCGATAAGCCATTCTATGGCCTCGCGGCCGTGTTCGACGACCAGGCGTGTCACCTCGGGATCGCACAGGCCGGCACCCGCGATCTCGGTATCGCGTATATGATCCTGCGGCGAATCATCCTTGGCGAGCACGGCGGCGATGCCGCCCTGTGCCCAGTTGGAAGCGCCGTCCAGCAGCTCCCGCTTGGTGATGATGCCGACCTTGCGGTGGTCGGCGAGGTTCAGCGCGACCGTCAATCCGGCCAGCCCGCTGCCTACGATGGCGACGTCGAAACGCTTCAGCAAGTTGCTCAATTGCGGGAAAGTCGGGCTCGGGGTGTCGAAGCGCGGCAGTTTAACCCAACCGGGATGCCGAAATCCGGCACACTGCAGGCCCCTCCGGTGCGAATGAACTAAAGCGCGAAACCCGCTGTCTGTGGCTAAGCGAATTGCGGTGCGTTTCCCGGACTGGTTGCTGCGGTTATACTTAGGCGCCTTTTTGAGGCGTCTAGTGATTAAAAAAACAGAAAATTCGGGAAACGTGGCTAGATGAGCGACCGTGAAGTAGACCAGCAGCTGGTCGAGCGGGCGCAGCGCGGAGACAAGCAGGCTTTTGAGCTGCTGGTTGCAAAATACCAGCGCAAGCTGGGCCGCCTGCTCTCCCGATTCATACGCGATCCTGCCGAAGTGGAAGACGTCGCCCAGGAGGCCTTCATCAAGGCCTACCGGGCTCTGCCCTCGTTCCGTGGGGACAGTGCGTTCTACACCTGGCTGTATCGCATAGGGATCAATACCGCCAAAAATTACCTGGTGGCGATGAGTCGTCGCGCCCCCACTACGACGGAATTCGACAGCGAGGAGGCTGAGAATTTCGAGGACGGCGACCAGTTGCGGGATCTGAACACACCCGAGGCCGAGCTGATGAGCAAACAGATCGCCTCGACGGTGAACCAGACCATGGAACAGTTGCCTGAGGAACTACGGACCGCCATCACGTTGCGTGAAATCGAGGGCATGAGCTACGAGGACATCGCCAGCGTGATGAATTGCCCGATCGGAACCGTCCGGTCGAGAATCTTCAGAGCGCGTGAGACCATCGCGGACAGGTTGCGCCCGCTGTTGGAAACGAGCAAAGACAAGAGGTGGTGAGCATGGAAAGAATTTCCGCATTCATGGACGGCGAAGTCGGGGACCATGAGGTTTCAGCGCAGCTTGCCAGTCTCAAGCAGGATGCGCCTCTCCGGGAGACGTGGGGTACTTATCACCTGATCGGGGATGCGATGCGCGGCGATGCCAGCGTCACCCCCGGATTCATGGGTCGGTTCAGCGCCGCGCTGGCGCAGGAACCCACCGTGCTGGCGCCAAAGGCTCTGGTCGGCAACCGCAGCGTGCGCAGGATTGCTCTGCCGCTCGCCGCGTCCTTCGGGGGTGTGGCACTCTTAGCCTGGCTGGCCCTTTCCGGCAATCCCTTCATGCCTCGCGATGACAAGATTGCGGCCAACGAGGCACCAGCGGCTGCGCAGGTCGCGGTGAAGCTTGCGAACGGAGCGGTCAACGACTATCTGCTGGCGCACCAGCAGTTTTCGCCCAGCACCACCATACAGGGCGTCGCATCCTATGTCCGGACGGTGTCCGGTCGCGAAGCGGACATGCGCTGATATGGCCAGACCGGCTCTGCTGTTGCCCGTGCTGTTCGGGCTGAGCTTTTCAGTTGGGGCCGCGATGGCCGACTCGCTGGAGCAGGATGAGGCGGTGGCAATGCTGCAGCGGATCGCCGATGCCGCACGCAAACTGAATTTCGTGGGCACGTTCGTTTACCAGCACGGCGACCAGGTCGAGACTTCACGCATCGTCCACATGCTCGACAGCAGCGGCGAATATGAAAAGCTGGAAACGCTGGACGGTCCCCGGCGCGAGATCATCCGCACCAACGACGAAGTCCTCTGCTACTACCCTGAAGCCAAGATCGTCCGCAGTGAAAAGCGCGTTTCCCGGCGAACCTTTCCGGCGCTTCTGCCGGAACAGATCTCATCCATCACCGAGCATTATCAGATCCGCAAGGGCGAAACCGAGCGCATCGCCGGATTCGATTCGCAAGCCCTGGTGCTGGAGCCGCGCGACGGACTGCGCTATGGCCACAAGTTCTGGACCGAAATCAATACCGGACTTCTGCTCAAGGCGCGCATGGTGGACGAGCGGCACAACGTCGTGGAGCAGTTCAGCTTTACGCAACTGGCCATCGGCAGTGGGGTCACCCGGGACATGGTGAAGCCCTCGTTCAACGTGCGCTTTCCGGAATGGCGCCTGGACCGGTTCGCCAACAACATGAGCAGCAAGGTCGAGTCAGGCTGGTCGGTGAAGAGCTTTCCGGCCGGATTCCGCAAAATCATGGAGATGCGCCGCAGCAAGCAGGGTAATTCGGTCCCGGTCACCCACCTTGTGTATTCCGATGGCCTTGCCGCTGTATCGGTGTTCATCGAACCCAGTGCGAGCCGCAGCCGCATCAATGAAGGCCTGACCCGCCAGGGCGCCATCAACATTTATACCCGTACCATCAACGATCAGGTCGTCACCGTGCTCGGCGAAGCGCCGGCATCGACGGTCATGCAGATCGGCGACTCCATTTCCTTCCGCGGCAAGTAAATCCGATACGGCCGCGGCCGCGTTATCCTTACTCATAGACTTTTTGTTCGAGGACGCCCCGATGTTCAGACATCTGATTGCTCCAGCTCTGCTGGTGTTGCTGCCCGCAACGGGCTTCGCCCAGGTCCAGGGCTTGCCGGACTTCACCGAGCTGGTAGAGAAGCAGGGTCCGGCGGTGGTAAACGTCAGTACCACGTCCACGGCGCGCGGCGGTCCGCAAAGCCCGGTGCCCGAAGACGATCCTTTTTATGACTTCTTTCGCCGCTTCGGACCGTCGCAGCCCAGGGATCAAGAGGCCCGTTCGCTCGGTTCCGGCTTCATCATCAGCGCGGACGGCACCATCCTGACCAATGCGCACGTGGTCGATGCGGCCGACGATGTGACGGTCAAGCTTTCAGACAAGCGCGAGTTCAAGGCCAAGGTCATCGGCTTCGACAAGCGCACCGACGTTGCGGTGATCAAGATCGAGGCCACCGGACTTCCGGTGGTCAAGATCGGCGACCCGGAAAAGCTCAAGGTCGGCGAATGGGTGCTGGCGATCGGCTCGCCATTTGGCTTTGAAAGCACGGTCACCGCGGGTATCGTCAGCGCCAAGGGGCGCTCGCTGCCCCAGGAAAACTACGTGCCTTTCATCCAGACAGACGTAGCCATCAATCCCGGCAATTCCGGTGGGCCCTTGTTCAATCTCAAGGGCGAGGTTGTCGGTATCAACTCCCAGATTTACAGCCGTACCGGCGGCTTCATGGGACTCTCGTTCGCGATACCGATCGATGTCGCCACGGATATCGCCAATCAGCTCAAGACCACCGGCCGCGTCAGCCGCGGCCGCATCGGCGTCACCATCCAGGAAATCACCAAGGAACTGGCCGAATCCTTCAAGCTGGCCAAGGCGGCTGGCGCACTGGTCACTTCGGTGGAAAAGGGCAGTCCGGCGGACAAGGCCGGCGTGCAGGTTTCGGACGTCATTCTGAAGTTCGACGGCAAGCCGGTGACCAGTTCGGCGGACCTGCCAAGGGTGGTCGCCCAGACGCGCCCCGGCTCCAAGGCCAGCATGGAAATCTGGCGTAACGGTGCGGGCAAGGAAGTCGCGATCACTGTGGGCGAAATGCCCGAGGACAAGACCGCCCAGCGTCCCGGCAAGAAGGAAAGCGCCAAACCGGGCAATGTCATCAACCGCCTCGGCTTGATGCTGAGCGAACTGACCGCCGAACAGCGCAAGGAACTGAGCATCAGCGGCGGCCTGCTTATCGAGGAGGCACAAGGGCCCGCCCTCAAGGCGGGCATCCGCCGCGGCGACGTGCTTATGGCCATCAACAACCAGGACGTCAAATCCATTGACCAGATCAACCAGTTGATGACCCAGTACGAAAAAGCCCGCAGCGTGGCGCTGCTGATCAAACGCGGCGACGGCGCGCTATACGTGCCGCTGCGCCTGGACGGCGGCAATTGACACTGGGCGGGCCTTCCTGGCGGGAAGGTTCGTCTAGCGAGCATAAATCCGCTACAATTCACGGCTTTGGAATCCGCTTCGAAGGGCACGTCTCGTGCCCTTTTTTCTGATGCAGCACATCCGCAACTTTTCGATCATTGCCCATATCGACCACGGCAAATCCACGCTTGCGGACCGGTTCATCCAGTTTTGCGGCGGGCTCTCGGACCGGGAGATGGAAGACCAGGTGCTGGACTCCATGGACCTGGAGCGCGAACGCGGCATCACCATCAAGGCGCAGACTGCGGCATTGCGCTATCGCGCCCGCGATGGCCAGCACTACCAGTTCAACCTGATTGACACCCCGGGTCATGTGGATTTTTCCTATGAGGTAAGCCGCTCGCTGGCGGCTTGCGAAGGTGCGCTGCTGGTGGTGGACGCTTCCCAAGGCGTGGAAGCCCAGACCGTGGCCAATTGCTACACGGCGATCGAACAGGGCGTCGAAGTCGTGGCGGTGCTCAACAAGATCGACCTGCCGTCCGCCGAACCCGATCGCGTGATCGCCGAAATAGAGGACATCATCGGCATCCCGGCCCAGGACGCGGTGCGCGCCAGCGCCAAGACCGGAGAAGGTGTGCAGGATATCCTCGAGGCGGTCATCAGCCGCATCCCCGCGCCGAAGGGCAAGCCGGACG
>CAYODB010000100.1:0-13406 GCA_964402495.1 uncultured Bordetella sp. | reverse complement strand
CCCCTTTCCCCTTTCCCCTTTCACCTTTTACCTTTTACCTACTACCTTTTCCCTCACGCCGGCGCAGCCGCGCGCCGGCCACCGCCGAGCCGGATCAGCAGCATCGACGCGATCACCAAGTTCACCAGGTTCCAGGCGATGCCGTTGAGGAACGCCGCCCTGTAGGAACCGGTCATGTCAAAAATGGCGCCCGACATCCAGCCGCCCAGGGCCATGCCGAACAACGATGCGGTGATGACGATGCCGACGCGCGCGCCCGCCTCCTTCGGCGAAAAATATTCCCGGATGATGATCGCGTAGGCCGGCACGATACCGCCCTGGAACAGGCCGAACATCGCCGATATCAGATAGAGCGACACCAGCCCGTTGAAGGGCAGGAACAGCAGCAGCGCGATGCCCTGCAGCGCCGATCCGAGCAGCAGCGTGCGCAGCCCGCCCAGGCGGTCGGAAATCCATCCGAAGCTGATCCGGCTGACGATGCCGCAGGCGAGCATCAGCGACAGCATCTGCGCGCCACGCGCGGCGCCATAACCAAGATCGCCGCAGTAGGCCACCAGGTGCACTTGCGGCATGGACATGGCAACACAACAGCAGATCGATGCAATCGCAAGCAGCACCTGCAGGGCGCGCGGCGACATGCCGTACGATGGCGACATGAAGGTGGGACTGCCGCCGCTGCTGGACGCCATGGCCAGCGCGGGTGCGCGCCGGCGCAGCATCAGGGCCAGGGGCACCATGGTGATGGCGCAGAAAATTGCAATACCGTACGACGTATGGCGCCAGCCGGAGGTCTCGATGAAATGCTGCACAATGGTGGGCCACACCGTGCCGGCCAGGTAATTGCCGCTGGCAAAGATGCCGACCGCGATGCCACGGCGCCGCATGAACCATAGCGACGTATCGGCCAGCAGGGGCGCAAAGGTGGCGGAACTGCCGAAGCCGATGAGCACACCTTGCGCAATTGCGTACCACCACAGGGTCGGCGCGGCGCCGGCGGCGGCATAGCCGAGCACGAGCGCCACGGCGCCAATGATCAGGGACGGCACAACGCCAAAGCGGTCGGAAAGCTTGCCCAGAAAGATGCCGCCGATGCCGAAACCGATCATGGTCATGGTGTACGGCAGAGAGGCATCGGCTCGCGCCACGCCGAATTCGGCTTGTACGGCAGGAAGGGCGACCACCACCGACCACATGCCCACGCCGCCGATGGTCGACAGCAGAAGCGCGATGCCCATCCGGGTCCAGGCGTAGGCGGAATCGACGCCCTCCTGATCGCCCATATTGTTCTTGTTTGGATCGCTGGCCACGACGGGATTGTGCCCGAAATTCCAGGCACGATGCGCGAGGCACTAGATGAAGTTCGCTTTTCAAACCTAGTGCCTCGTGCCTCGCGCCTCGTGCCCGGCCGCGGGCTCTGTAACGCGGTGTCAGCGCCTGCGGCTTCGACACTACGTTACAAAACCGCTTCAACCCGGCCGGCTCCGACGCGTTATTGGACCTGACACGGACAATAACCGTGCGACACGTAAAGGAGATGGTCATGAACAAAGTCGCAAGGAACCTCGCTGTTGCCGCCGCTTCCACGCTGACACTGGCCCAGGTCAACGCGCATGCCTATGAAGCGTTCGCCGATGTCGTGGCGGTGCAGCCCATCACCGAGCAGGTCAGCCGTCCGTCGCAGCAATGCTGGACCGAGATGCAACAGGTCACCCAGTCGGCGCCGCAGCGCAACTATCTCGGCGCGATCATCGGCGGCGTCGCCGGTGGCCTGCTCGGCAGCCATGTCGGCAAAGGCAACGGCAGGATCGCCGGAGCCGCGGTAGGTGCCGGGGTTGGAGCCATCGCCGGCCACACGGTGGCCAATCGCGACGCCGGCCGCACGGTCGTCACCACCCAACCCGTGCAACGTTGCCAGCAAGTGGACAATTTCGAAACCGTGACCACGGGATATCACGTTACCTACGAATTCGACGGCCAGCGTTTCTCGACGCGCCTGCCCTACAACCCGGGCAATCAGTTGCGCGTCAATGTTGCGGTGACCCCGCGTTAGTCATTCATCAACAAGAGGAGGCAATCATGCGTTCACTTCGGATTCCGGCAACACGCGTTGTTCTTGCAGCCGCCCTGATGGTCGGGAGCGTGGTGGGCCTGTCCCAACCTGCGCACGCCGATCGCGGCAAGTCCTGGGACCGGCCGGATGACCGGCATGGCGATTCCCGCCACCACGAACGCCGTCATTTCGACTCGCACCCGCGCTACGGCCGGCATCATTTCGATCCGCACGCGCACTACGGTCGGCATCATTTCGATCCCGCGCGCTACGGCCGCTACGACGGTCCCCGTGGTCCGCGGTACCACGCACGGCCGCCGTCCGCCCACTTCGAGTCTTACGGCGGCCCCGTCTTTCACGGCAGCATCGTATTCGGTTCGGCGCCGGAACGGCTGGTCCTGGCGGCCCCCGTGCTGCCCTCACCGCGGATCATCCTTCCTCCGGTTCACTTTGGCGTAACCGAACTTGGGCGCGCGCGCTAGAAAAAAGCCCGGCGAAAGCCGGGCTTTCTAATGGTTAGTGGCTGGTGTCTTGTGGCTCGTGAAGGCAAAAACTCTCCCACAATGGAACTCATTCAGGCGAGGCCATCCAATCACCAGCCACCAGCCACCAATCATTTTTTTCACACTGTCGTTTACGGCTTGAACACATCCACCGCGATCACGATCACGGGCTCGCTGCCCTTGTTCTCCGCCCAGTGGGTCGTTCCCCCATCCTCGGTGAAGCTGTCGCCGGCGCCGTGTTCCCTGGTGCCCACGCCCTCGCGATGCTCGGTCAGCGTTCCCTGGGCTATATAGGCGACCGCAGGCCGGCCCTTGTGGCTGTGCAACGCCGCAATCCCGCCCGGCTCGATCGTCACGGTGCGCAGGCGGAGTTGGCGTCCTGCCACCCCTTCCATTTCATTGGTCAGATCGACCGCCGTCGGCGGGCTGACTTTGACGCCTTTGTTCTCGGTGGGCGCGCTCTGCCCGACCGCCACGCCCACTCCAAACGCCAGCGCAATGCCGAGGACCGCGCCTGAGGTCCTGAATTCCCTGTTCCTGTTCATGTCCCTGCTCCTCCATGTGGCCTGCTGGTTTTGGAAACCGCTCCCGCATGCCAATGCTATCCTTGCGCCAGGAGGTGGGCAATGAACCTGAAAGAATCGGTTTGCATCGTCACGGGTTCCGCGACCGGCACCGGGGCAGCCTGCGCCGTCCAGCTTGCACGCAAGGGCGCCCGGGTCGTCGTCAATTACACGAAAAGCGCATCGGAAGCCAAAGCCACCGCGGAGAAATGCAAAGCAGCGGGCGGCGAAGCCATCGTCGTGCAGGCCGATGTCGCGCTCGATGCCGACTGCCGCAAGCTGGCACAGGCCGCGCTGGACAAGTGGGACCGCATCGACGGGCTGGTCTACAATGCGGGCATCACAAAGTTTGCAGCGGCAGCGGATCTGGACGCGCTGACCGCGGAGGATTTCCAGCGCATTTACGCGGTGAACGTGATCGGCCCCTACCAAATGATCCGGGCCTGCGTTCCCGCCATGAAGCGACAGACCGCGGCTTCAATCGTCAACGTTTCTTCCATCTCCGGCGTGATGGGCATCGGATCATCGACGGCCTATGTAGCGTCGAAGGGCGCCCTGAATGCCATGACGCTCGCGCTCGCGCGTTCCCTGGCGCCCGGGATCCGCGTCAACGCCGTGTGTCCGGGACTGATCGAAACACGCTGGCATCTTTCCCGGTTCAGCGAAGAGGACTACGCGAAGTTCAAGGCCAACTACGAGAAAGCTGTCCCGCTCGCCAAGGCTGCGAGCGCCGACGATGTCGCCGAAGTCGCTGTATGGCTGCTGGAAGGGGCGGCCCAGGTTACCGGGGAGACGATACTCGTCGATGGGGGGCTGCACCTGGGGAAATAGGCGCGAGGCACTAGGCACTAGAGCTAAAGATTTCTACCTCGTGCCTCGTGCCTAGTGTCTCGTTCCTCGCGCCTCGCGCCTCGCGCCTGCCTTTATTTCGGCAGAAGACTTTTTGCGAGTTCCGGATCGGTGATGGCCGCGGCGAGCAGTTCGCGGATCACAGCGGATTCGAAGCCTTCGGCCTTGGCGACCATCGAACGGGCTTCGTCGGCGGCCAGGAAACGTTCGATATGCTCCAGTTCGGCCAGCGCAAAGGTCTGCGCCATGCTGCGGGCGATGACCCCCTGCAACGCCTTCACCACCCCGGGATTGTTGAGGGCGTCGGCAGCGCGCCGGTACTGCTCGGCGGGCAGGGATTTGAGCGCCGCATAGATCTGGCGGGTTGCAAGCTGCCGGTATGTGGGAAGTTCGAAAAGCCGTTGCGCTGCAAGCAACCGGGCTTCGGGGGTTTCGGCCGCGTTCGCGGCGGGAATGAAGGAACCCAGAGCACCTGCCAGGAGCAATGCCATGAATGCGCGGGCCATATGGCCTCCTTTTCTGGTGGAAAGAACGCCCCCGTTGCCGTTAGGGCGGTAAGAGCTATGGGCCTTGGGCAACCGCTACGGCGCCAAGTTCTCGGTTTTACCGTGCAGATTGGTTTCCTATACGGTGCGCGAAGCCGCGTATGAGCGCGCCGAGCGGCTGCGACTGCAGGAACAGCAGACGATCGAGGGGCGCAGAAGGCAGCTCGACGGCCGCCGGGCAGTCCGTCCATTTCCAGCCCGGCGCCTTCGGTCACGCCGCCCACAACTCGCCGGACGGCAAAAGAAATGGCCGTTTTGATGGCACCCTACGAAGGCAGCAACGGCCTCCGTCCGGCGCGCGCTTACGAGCGGCTGAACAGGAACGGCGAACTCACCGGACTCAACGACAACGACATCGTGCGCAAGGTCTACGTCACGCTCATCCGCGACCAGGTGAACGAACAATTGCGCTGGAACGGGGGAGGCAGCCCTTTCGCGGAGCTGCGGGTACAACTGCGCAGGAACGGAGAAATCATGTTCGTCCTTCCCGGAAAATCCTCAGGCCTGGAAAGCTTCGACCGCGAAGCGCAACGCGCGATCGGTACCGCCTCCCCGTTCCTGGTGCCGCAGGACAATGCGGCGTTCGAGCTGGTGCGCGATGTCACGATAGAAGTGAGGGAGAAAAAGTGACTCTCTCCCTCGGCCCATAATTTGTAACTGCGGTGGCATATATGCCCTCTGCAGGGCGCCTATACTGACCCGCACTCAACCCGGAGGCGACCCATGAAACATCTCATCGATCCCGAAGGCCAGCGCCTGCCCATCAAGCTGGATACCACGTCCAACGGCGAGTTCGAGCCGATACCGCTCTCCGCCGCCAATCGCGCTGCCAATCAGTTCGCACAGGAGGCCGCAACGCACAATGCGAAGCGCCTCGGCCTCGGCCGGCGCGACTTCCTGTTGTCTGCGACCGGGGCAGCAAGCACCCTGCTGGCGTTCAACGCCGCCAATGCCCGGGCGGGCAAGACTGGCGGCTTCTTCGACCTGACGGCCGAGGCGGCACTCGAGCCGCAACTGGCCCAGGCTTCCCTGGCAAAAGCGGAGTTCATTTTCGACGTGCAGGGCCACTTCGTCGACCCGACCAGCGCCTGGATCAAAGTCGCCCCCGAATCGGCATTCAAATTTACGACCAAAGGCAATTGCGAGCTGAACGACAAGTCCGGCCCGCGCAGCCACCTCGCTTGTCTGACGCCGCAGGAATTCATCAAGGACGTGTTCATGGACAGCGATACCGACATGATGGTGCTGTCCTTCGTCCCCACCAGGCGCGATGCCTCGCCGCTTACGATCGAATCGGCGGACGCCGTGCGCCAGATCGTGGACAGCATGGAAGGCAACCATCGCCTGCTGATCCACGGCCGCGTCAATCCCAACCAGCCGGGCGACATCGAGGACATGGAGGAACTGCGCGACCGCTGGAAGATCAGCGCCTGGAAGACCTATACGCAATGGGGCCTGGATGGCAACGGCTTCTTCCTGTCCGACGACGTCGGCATCCGCTTCATCGAGAAAGCGCGCGCGCTCGGCGTCAAGGTGATCTGCGTGCACAAGGGATTGCCGTTCGGCAAGAAGTCGTACGAACACAGCCAGTGCAGCGACATTGGCGTCGTGGCCAAACGCTTCCCCGACGTGAATTTCCTGATCTATCACTCCGGCTTCGTGCCCAATCTTGCGGAAGGACCGTTTACCGGCAAGGGTGCGGACGACGGCATCGATACACTGATCCGCTCCCTGATCGAGAATGGCGTAAAGCCGAACAGCAACGTGTACGCCGAGCTCGGGAGCACCTGGCGTTTCCTGATGCGCGATCCTGACAGCGCCGCGCATGCGATGGGCAAGCTTCTCAAGTATTGCGGCCCGGACAACGTGCTGTGGGGCTCGGATTCGATCTGGTACGGATCACCCCAGGATCAGATCCAGGCCTTCCGCACTTTCCAGATCTCGCAGCAATTCCGCGAAACGTATGGCTATCCGGAAATCACGCCGGCGTTGCGGGCGAAGATCTTCGGGCTCAATGCCGCGAAGGTCTACAAGATCAGCGCGGAAGAGATCAAGATGCGCGCCCGCGGTGACCGCGTCGCGCGCGAACGCCTCGCCTACCTCGAGAACCCGCAGCCGCACTATCTGACCTATGGCCCGAAGAACCGGCGCGAGTTCATGAACCTGCTGCGGTGGAATGGCGGGGAGCGCGCGTAGCGCACACACCAGACGCATGAACCACGGAGGACGCGGTTCCTTTAACCTTTGACCTGTTTTTCGGGCTCTGGCAGGACGAGCTTCCCATCCCGGACCGGGATGCGCTGACCAGGCTCATGATCCATGCGCACCGTGCCGAGCTTGCCGTCGAAACGGTAGCGCACGTCATAAGCGACGACCTTCTGCTCCGTTCGATTGACGATCCTGCACCGAGGGTCGTTTACAGTGACCGGATTCCTGTCTCGCCCTATCTTCTGGATTTGATTGCCCGCACCGACCCCGCCTGCCGAGTCAGCAACAGTCGCGACGGTCTTTCGGGTGCCGCCGCCGGACTGGTCGTCGATCACCCCACCCACCATGCCGCCAATTACCGTGCCCCCATTGCGGTTCGCTTCCTTCACCCGCTTTTTCTTCATCACCGGCATGCCCTCGCACTGCTGCTCCCTGACGGTCACGGCCTTGGTCACGGGATCGACTCTTACGACCTGCGCGAACTGTGGTCGCGATGCAACGACGTAGCCGGCGACCGCCCCGATCGAAGCCACCGCTCCCACGACCAGCACTGCACCCACAAGAAATGGCTTTTCCATTCCCGCTCCTTCAACCCATATGGCATGGCTCCCATTGTTAAGAGCCGCGCGCTGCCGCATAGTTTCGCCAGGCGGAAGGAATATATGTCTCAAGGGAGCGACAGGAGCGAAGCCCCGCCAGCCGTCCTACTGCGGTGTCTTGCCTTTTCTCAGCACGCAGCACACAGTACTCAGCACTGAATTTCAGGAGATCTCAATGCGTTACCGCCTTCTCGGCCGCACCGGCCTGTTCGTTTCGGAAATCTGCCTGGGCACCATGACCTATGGCGGCAAGGGGCGCTGGGCCCCGATCGGCAAGCTCGGCCTGTCCGATGTCGAAGCCCAGATCAGGACGGCCATCGATGCCGGGGTCAATTTCATTGATACCGCCGATGTCTATTCCGAGGGCGAATCGGAGGTGCTGGTCGGCCAGGCGCTGAAGAATCTCAAGCTGTCGCGGGAAGATCTCGTGATCGCCACCAAGGTGCGCATCCGCATGGGCCCGGGGCCCAACCAGGTTGGCCTGTCGCGCGGACACATCATGGACGGCGTGAATGCCAGCCTGCGACGGTTGCAACTGGATCACATCGACCTGTACCAGATCCACGGCCAGGACCTGGCTACGCCGATGGAGGAAACGTTGCGTGCGCTGGAAGACCTGGTCCGTTCCGGCAAGGTGCGCTACATCGGCGTGAGCAACCACGCCGCGTGGCAGATCATGAAGGCCATCGGCATTTCCCAGCAGCGCGGCTGGAGCCGCTTCGAAAGCGTACAGGCCTACTACTCGCTGGCGAGCCGTGAGCTGGAACGTGAAATCCTACCCGTCGCGCTCGACCAGGGCCTGGGAATCCTGGTCTGGAGTCCGCTCGCCGGCGGGCTGCTGTCGGGAAAGTTCAGCGAGAACGACAAGGGACCGGAAGGGGCGCGCCGCACCAGTTTCGATTTTCCGCCGGTGGACCGCGCGCGCGCATTCAGGTCGGTGGAAGCCGTGCGCCCCATCGCGAAAACCCACGGTGTCTCCGTTGCGCGCGTCGCCCTCGCCTGGCTGCTGCATCAGCCGGGTGTCGCCAGCGTAATCGTCGGCGCCAGGACGACCGAGCAACTCACGGACAACATCGGTGCGACGGATGTGCGCCTGACGGACGCGGACCTGCAGGTCCTCAATGAAGCGAGCAAGCTGCCGCCGGAATACCCGGGCTGGATGTTCGATCGCCAGAACATGGACCGCTATCCCGGGGGGACGATCAAATGAAGTACGAATTTGTAATCAAGCGGATCGTTCCCGGAGTGTTATTGCCGATGGCACTGGCATTTTCGCAGTCGCCTGCCTCTGCCGCCGACCGTTACCGGATCGACCGCGACCACACCTTCGCCCATTTCGCGGTGGTGCATACGGGCGTGTCTTCGGTGCGGGGGCGCATGGCGGTGGTCAAAGGCAGCGCCAGCATCGACGCCGAAAAACAGGACACCGAAGTCACGATCGACCTCGACCCGGGTTCGCTCGACACCGGCGTGAAGCGCCTGGACGCGCTGCTGGGTGGCGAAATGTTTTTCGACGCCGGCAAGTACAAGACCGTCCGCTTCACCGGCCGGGGTGCGAAATTCAAAGACGGCATGCCAACCGAGTTCGACGGCGAACTGACGATCAAGGGCGTCACCAGGCCCGTCACGCTGCTGGCGGATCGCTTCGTCTGCCAGCAGGTGAAAATCCTGGTGCTGGAGCGCTTCGTCTGCGGCGGCGATCTGCGCACCACGCTGAAACGCTCCGATTTCGGCCTCGACAAATACTCCGACATGGTCAGCGACGAAGTGCGGATCACGATTTCGGTGGAAGCGATCAGGGAAGAGTAGCGGAACCCCGGACGCCGGGGACCGTTTCATCCGGCGCAGGCAGCCGCGTTTGCTTTAGAGTTCCGCAACTTCCCCACCATCTACGACGTCGGCCGAGAGGTCGACCTGATCTACATGGCGATGGAACTGCTGGACGGCACGGACCTCAGCATGCGCGCCGCCAGGCAGCGCTTCTCCATCATCGAAGCGGTGCGCATCGTGGAGCAGGTCGCCGACGCGCTCGCCTTCGCGCACGACCGTGGCGTGGTCCATCGCGACATCAAGCCCCCCCAACATCATGCTCGTCGGCCGCGGCCGCGAGAAGATCATGGACTTCGGCATCGCCCGCTTGCGCACCTTGCCGTGGCAACCCGCGTCCGCCTTTCACTGCGCGGCCAGATACTCCCTCGCTTCCCTGAGTTCCCGGCGATCGCTATCGCGCCCCGCGGTCAGCACTTCCAGCCTCCGGTAGTAGTCGCGTGCCATGGCGCCGTTGCCTGCGGCTTCGGCAGCCTTTGCCGCACCGAACACGCCGCGAAACCGGTTGGGGTCGCGCTTGAGGGAGTTTTCATACTCCTCGAGCGCTTGTGCCGGTTGGCCAGCCAACATGAGCATCTCAGCCAGCAATTCGCGCGACGGCACTATGTTCCCGGGCGTCACCGGGTGTTTGTCGCTCGCCTCTTCGAGTTCGGCGGCGGCTCTCATCAGTTGCAATGCCTCGCCGGTTCGTTTTTCCGAGAACGCAATCCACGCATTTACGGTCCGGATCTGGAAATCCGCCTGGCCGGCCCAATAGTTGCTCTTCGCCGCGAGCATCGCACCCTGCAGGGATTGCAGTTTTTCCACGTCGTCCCGGGCTTTCCCCACCTCGCCGATGCGCGCAGCACCCAGTCCGCGCGCGAACACCAGGATCGCCTCGGCCTGCGGAAACTTGCTCCAGGCCATGTCGGGAGGTGACAATTTCAGCGCCGCAGCCTGCGTCCAGTCGTTGTGCTCCAGGGCAATGCGCGAGGGTATGGAGGCGAATGCATAGGCCGCAACGAAATTCTCGACGTTGACTTTGCGTATCGCGGCGACTTCGTCCGCCACCTGTTGCGCCGCCTTGTCCTGCGCCTGCTGGAGCTGGCCGAATACCATATAGTCCATCGCGTGCAGTGCGTCGTAGGCGCCGATTCCCAGCGTCTGTTCTCCCAGTTCGGCCTTCGCGGTGCGGTAGGAGGCCTGGTTGCCCTCCACCATTTCCCCCCACAGTCCGAGCCTCGAGAAAATGTGCGACGGCATGTGCACAGCATGAGGAACCGAAGGGGCGATCCTGGCGTAAATGCGGGCGGCAGGCAGCCCCTTGGGGGCAAGATCCGCATAGTCGTAGGTGTGAATCAGGTAATGGGGCACGCCGGGATGGGCGGGATATTTCACCAGCAGTGGCTCGAGGATGGCTGCCGCCTTGAGCTGGTTGGCGTAGGTTTTGTCGGTCGGCAAAGCGGCGGCATCGAGGATCAGCGCGTGCAGGATCTGCGCCTCGATGTCGTCGGGACTGCGGTCCGCGACCCCGCCCATCGCCTGTTCGAAAGCAACGACCCGGTTCCTGAAGTCCACGGTTTCCCAATCCTTCAGGAATACGGCCAGCGCCGCGATGTAGTCGTTTTCGCGCTGGCTGCGTGCGCCAACCCGTTGCGCCTGCGCATTGGCAGCGGCAGCCGCTTTCATTGCAGCCGGATTCGCCGGCCAGGCGAACGGATTGCCCATCGACATGAAGGCGATGCCCCAATGCGCCATCGCGCACGGCGCGTCCAGCTCGAGCACCTTGCCGAACGACTTCTTCGCGGGTTCGAACCAGAAAGAGTGGGCCAGCGCCATGCCGCGATTGAATTCCTTTTGCGCTGCGGCATTGCAGGTCACCCGAAAATCGACCTGTCCGAGCTGTTCCGGAGGCGCGGCCTTTGGCGCTGCGTCATCGTCGTGCGCTTGTGCAAGCGCCGGGGCAATGCCAAGAAATGCGGAGAACACAAGGACAAACACCGGCTTGTCGTTTCTCATGATTGACTTCCTCCTCGCAAGAAATGCGAACTGGAAGGGTGTGCCCCGCCTTCAGCCCTGTCAAGTGAGAAAATGCCGCGACCGGCAGCGGGACGCCTTGCCCGTTTCCCGGTCGCCGGATAGATTGGCGTCATTCCAGGGAGGGATGCGCATGCGTTACCTTGTTGCGGCTGCGGTGTGGGCATGGTCGGCCTTTGCGCAAGCGGCCGGGTTCACTGGCACCTATGTCATCGACGATGCGCAGGCCAGGATCGTCGCCAGGCTGGAAGAAAAAGGCGCAAGGCTTACCGGCACGATTGAATTCGGCGGCCGGACCCGCATCAACCTGGCCGGACCGATCAAGGACAACACCGCCCGCGGCTCGGCGACATCGAAAGATGGATCCGGTGAATTCGAAGCGCAGGTGGATGGCGACACGCTCAGCATCATCGTTTCGCAGCAGGACGGTCCGAATCAGAAGGCGGCGCGCCTGCCGCTGCTATTCCAGCGCGCCGGCGCGACGGTCATGGGGCATGGTACAGGCGACCCCCGGCTGGTGGGGCACTGGTCCTATCAGAACCTCATCGTTAGTGGCAATGCCTCGTTCGCCTCCGAAGAGCACCTGATATTCCGGGCGGATGGATCTTATGTGTATGGCAAGGGCGCGACCGCAGCCGGTGCAAACGACTGGTCCTTCGAAGGCGGCCGGGGTGGAGACCGCGAACACGGACTCTGGCGCGCTCAGGATGGCGTGCTCCTGGTTCAAGGACGCGATGGCCAATGGCTTCGGATCGGCACCTACGGAATGACCGACAACGCCGGGGCCTTGCGCATTACCTACGATGGCGGCGCAAGGAAGTTGTGGAGCAGGCAACCACCGGCGAGGTGAAAGCCAAAAGATAAGAGCTGAAAGTGGAAATGCAGGCTTTTGCGTTGCCCTTGCTTCAACCCTTTCACTGAGCCCATAAGGGCTAAGTCTGAGAGGTAAGAGGAAGGCAAGAACAGGATTCAGGCCCGGCTCCCCATTTTCCTGTCGTCTGCTCCTTGCCTCCGACGCTTGGCGCCCGCCGCACCTGTTCTCCGGGCTGCGACAGGGGGTCCATAGGCCGAACAGACCATACCATCGTCATCCTGCGTGTCAACTTCGATGCCCCACACTTGCCCAAAGCGCCCAGTTTTACAAAGACCCGGGCCAAACCGTTTCATGGCCTTGGCTTGAGCAGGGTATTCGGGTAACGAATTTGATGCTGTCATCGACGATGGAGCCGATGTCATGCAATATTTTCTGCTGCTTGCCGGATTTATTCTCGCATCCGCCGCCCAGGCCGCCGGCTTCGGGGGGATCTACATCATTGAGAATCCGCAGGTCAGGATCCTCGCCAACCTGGAGAGTGGGGGCGAACGCGTGGTCGGCATCATCGAATTCGGCGGACGCGTGCGGATCAACCTGGTGGGTGCCATCCACGGTAATCTCGCACGCGGCTCCGCGACTTCCAGGGATGGCACCGGAGCATTCGAAGCACAGGTCGAGGGGGATACTCTCAGCATTACGATCGCGCAGCCGGAGGACCGGAATCAGAGAGCAGCCCGTCTTTCGCTTGTGCTGCAGCGATCGGACCTATCAACCGCCGAACCGGCGGAGGCGATCCGGGATTGGTTGATCATCGGTCTCAACAGAATCTCCGAGTCGGCGATGATGCTGCGCTTGTTTCTGCAGAATATCCGGTGTTCCGCGGGGACGGACCCTTCCTGTACCGAAGAAGCTGTGCGGCCACCGGCGGCGGCTGGTCGTTCGACCGGCGCAATAGTGTCGAATGCGAATATGGCCTACCGCGTGCGCAGCATGGCGCACGCGCGGTCGGGTAGCAGCGCATCGGCGGCTCTGGAGTGATGCCACGCGGCGCGGCTGGCGCCGTCATTTCTTGTCTGCCCTCACTCGGGGCCGGTGCCTCCCTTATCGTCCGAACCGGCCCCGCTCTGCAGCACCATAAACGCACGGCGCGGATGCAGGCGTTCCACGCCAACCGTGGCGAGCCGCGCATCGTGAGTGTCGCGAAAACTCTGTGACCCTGCTCGACCCGCAGTCCGCAATGGACTGCAGGTCGTTTTTTTCTGGCGAGTCTTTCACGAAACTTACGGCTTTCGCGGCAGTTACGGCAGTTACGCGACGCCCGCGAATCGCCTCAATCTGCAGGCCCGCTCCGGCTCCTGTCACGGACGGAGCCGGGGGTTTCCTTGTACCATTGCAGATCTACCTATTCACTGGACGCCCCCCCCCAATGGCC
>CAYODB010000099.1:0-13485 GCA_964402495.1 uncultured Bordetella sp. | reverse complement strand
AACCGGCCGTGTTCGCCGAAGCCGACACCTTCATCGAGCGCCGGGCGATCCGCGAATCGGCCTACGGCGCGGGCGCGCGCAAGGTCGAGTTGATCGAGGAGCCGATGGCGGCAGCGATCGGCGCCGGACTGCCGGTGGAGGAAGCCACCGGTTCCATGGTGGTGGACATCGGCGGCGGCACGACGGAAGTGGGCGTGATTTCCCTTGGCGGAATCGTCTACTCCGGCTCGGTGCGGGTTGGCGGCGACAAGTTCGATGAGGCCATCATCAACTACATCCGCCGCAACTACGGCATGCTGATCGGTGAAACGACGGCCGAGGAGATCAAGAAGGAAATCGGCTCGGCCTTTCCCGGTTCGGAAGTGCGCGAGAAGGAAGTCAAAGGCCGCAACCTGGCGGAAGGCATCCCGCGCAGCTTTACCATCTCCAGCAATGAAATTCTGGAAGCGCTGACCGATCCGCTTAATAGCATCGTCAGCGCGGTCAAGTCCGCCCTCGAGCAGACCCCGCCGGAACTGGGCGCGGACATCGCCGAGAAGGGCATGGTGCTGACCGGTGGCGGCGCGCTGCTGCGCGACATCGACCGCCTGCTGATGGAAGAAACCGGCCTGCCGGTCATTGTTGCCGACGACCCGCTTACCTGCGTCGTGCGCGGCTCCGGCCGGGCGCTGGAAAAGATCGACAAGCTTGGCACCATCTTTACCAACGACTGATGACCCCGTGAGGGGTGAGGGGCGAGGGGTGAGGGAAAAGCGGTCAAGCAAAAAGTGCGTGTTTGCGCTTCGCAGGGCCTTCCGCCGCAGGTGGCCTGCTCTCCCGCCGGATTTCCCTCACCCCTCGCCCCTCATCCCTGCTCCGCTTCAAGTGTGCCCTTGTCGCCCCTAGATGGAATACACTCCGCCGCCATTCTTCAAGCGGGGCCCCAGCCTCTTTGCCCGTCTCTCGTTTTTCGCCGCCCTGTCCCTGATTTTGCTGTACGCCGATGCGCGCTTTCACTACATGGAGTCGATGCGCAAGGCGGTCGCCGTCGTGCTTTTCCCCCTGCAGAATTTGGCCGACGTTCCCGGAGAACTGGGCTCGCGCGTAAGCAGCTTCTTCGTCACCCAGTCCTCGCTGCAGCGGGACAACGAGCGCCTGGCCCGGGAAAATTTCCTCAACGCCGGCCTGTTGCAGACCCAGCAGGCGCTCATCGCCGAGAACCAGCACCTGCGCGCGCTGCTCGAAATGCAGGAGCGCACCGAACAATCCTCCGTCAGCGCCGAGATCCTCTACTTCGGCCGCGATCCCTTCAGCCGCAAGGTGATCGTCGACAAGGGTGCCACGCAGGACATCGAGGAGGGTGCGGCGGTCGTGGACGACACCGGCCTGATCGGCCAGGTCAGCCGCGCTTTTCCCTGGACTGCCGAGGTCGCCCTGATCACGGATCGCGAACAGGTGGTGCCCGTGCAGATCGTGCGCAACGGCCTGCGTGCCGTGGTGTTCGGCATGGGCTATGACGGCGCGCTCGACCTGCGCTTCATGCCGGTGAATGCGGAGATCGAAAACGGCGACGTGCTGGTCACGTCCGGGATCGACGGCGTCTATCCGGCCGGTTTGCCGGTGGCGGTGGTCTCGAACATCGAGCGCAACGCCGCCTATCCCTTCGCCAAGATCACCTGCACGCCGACGGCGGGTGTCAACCGCCACAAACAAGTCCTGGTCCTGTCGCGCCTGGCACCGCTGCCGGATTACCCGGCCGCCTCCGAAACCGCGCAAGGCGCGAAGCCGCGCCTCAAGCCAAGGAAGGGCGGCTGATGCGCTTCGGCAATATCTACTCCGAGGAAATCCTGCTGCCGGTCAAGCCCGCCTATATCGTGCTGACCTTGCTGGCCGCGCTCATGCTCAACCTTCTTCCGCTGACCGGCCGGGTGCTGGCATTGCGCCCCGACTTTGTCGCACTGGCACTGCTTTACTGGGGTATCCACCAGCCGCGAAAAATAGGTTTCTTTCCCGCATGGCTGCTGGGACTGGCGATGGATGTGGCCGATGGCAGCCTGTTCGGCCAGCATGCGCTGGCTTACTCGGCCATGATGTTCGTCGCCATCTTCCTGCACCGGCGCGTGTCCATGTTCGACCTGCGCCACCAGATGCTGCACGTGGTCGTCATCCTGCTGGCCATGCAGTTAATTGTGCTCGGCGTGCGGCAGGCCGCCGGCGGCGAACTGCCGGGCTGGTGGTATTTCCTCTCCAGTGCCACCGGAGCCCTGTTGTGGCCGATTGCCCACATCGTATTCACCGCGCCGCTGCGGCCACGGCATGACCCGGACGATGTCTGATCCGGTGCCGAATGCCACAGTCCGCTAGTTTTTCGAGGCAATGATTCGCTCGGTTGAACTTCGCGACCACCAGCGCGAGCTCTACTACTTCCAGCTGCGGCTCGCCATCGTCGGCGGCGCCGTCCTGTTCGCGTTCTTCGTGCTGTTCGTGCGTTTTTTCTACGTTCAGGTCGTCCAGTATGATTACTACCACACGCTGGCCGAGCAGAACCGGATTTTCGTGGTCCCGGTGGTGCCCAACCGGGGCCTGATCCTGGACCGCAACGGCGTGGTGCTGGCCCACAACTTCGCCGCCTATACGCTGGAAATCATGACGACGCAGGTGGATGACCTGCCCGCCCTCATCAACCAGCTCTCGACGCTGGTCGAGATCACTCCGAAGGACAGGAAACGCTTCCAGAAACTTCTGGAAGAGGGACACGATTTCGCCAGCATCCCGATCCGCACCCGGTTGAACGACGAGGAAGTGGCCCGTTTCGCGGTGAACCGCTACCGTTTTCCCGGCGTGGATATCAACGCACGCCTGTTCCGCCACTATCCCAACGGCGAGATCGCCTCGCACGTCGTCGGCTACATCGGCCGCATCAGCGACGGCGACGTTGATCTGCTCCGGAAAGAAGGCACGGCGGCCAACTACAGCGCTTCGGACTACATCGGCAAGGTCGGGCTCGAGCAGCGGTATGAGAAACAGCTGCGTGGCGTCACCGGCTACGAACATGTGGAGACAGACGCCAACGGCCGTTCGGTGCGCACCCTGCGCAGCATCCTGCCGATATCGGGAGACAATCTGCTGCTGGCGCTGGACGCGCGCCTGCAACAAGTCGCGGAACAGGTGTTCGGCGACCGCCGCGGATCGCTGGTGGCGATTGAGCCGAAGACCGGCGGCGTGCTGGCGCTGGTGTCCAAGCCGGGCTTCGATCCCAATCTTTTCGTCGAAGGCATCGATCCGCAGAACTGGGATGCGCTGAACAACTCCCCCGACCATCCGCTCAACAACCGTGCGCTGCAGGGCGTATATCCGCCTGGCTCGACTTTCAAGCCCTTCATGGCGCTCGCAGGTCTCGAGACTGGCAAGCGCAAGCCGGGCTTCACGATTTCCGATCCTGGCTATTTCGTGTTGGGCGGCGGGGGCCACGTTTTTCGGGACTGGAAGGCCGGTGGCCATGGCCTGGTGGATCTGCACAAGGCGGTGGTGCAGTCCTGCGACATCTATTTCTACGGGCTGGCGCAGGAGCTGGGCATCGATGCCATCCACCAGTTCATCGGCCAGTTCGGCCTCGGCCAGAAAACCGGGATCGACATCGAGGGCGAAGTGGCCGGCCTGCTGCCGTCGCAGGACTGGAAGCAGCGCCGGTTCCAGCAGAAATGGTTTGTTGGCGACACCATTTCCATCGGCATCGGTCAGGGCTACATCCTGACCACGCCTTTGCAACTGGCTCAGGCCACCGCGATACTGGCCAACGACGGCAAGGTTTTCCGGCCGCACGTAGTCAGGCATATCCAGGACAGCCAGACCGATGCACTGACCACCATCGAACCGCAGCCAATCTCGGAAGTGCCGCTCAAGGCGGACAACATCCGGCGCGTGCGTGACGCGATGGTGGATGTCACCAAACCCGGCGGCACCGCCGCGTGGGCGGGATTGAATACGAAGTACCTGTTCGCGGGCAAGACCGGCACCGCGCAGGTGATCGGCATGAAAGGCCAGAAGTACGACGAGGCCCGGGTGCAGGAACGCCACCGCGACCATGCGCTTTTCATTGCCTATGCGCCGGCAGACGATCCCAAGATCGCGCTGGCGATCCTGGTCGAGAACGGCGGTCACGGCGGCAGCACGGCCGCACCGATAGCGCGCCAGGTCGTGGACTTCTATTTGCTTGGCAAGGAGCCGCCGCCGAAACCGGCCGCTGCGGTCGAGCTGGGGCAGGAAAATGATTAACCGGCTGTGGAGTTCCCTGGTCAGGCATATCGACCGCCAGTTGATCATCCTTGTTGCGCTGCTCATGGGCCTGGGCCTGGCCACGCTGTTCAGCGCCTCCGGCGCCAGCTTCGACCGCGTGCTCGGACAGCTCGCCAACATCGCCGTCGCGCTTGCGGTGATGTGGATAGCCGCGAACGTGCCGCTGCACTACCTCAATCGCATCGCGCTGCCGCTGTATGTCTTTGGCGTCATCCTGCTGATCGCCGTCGACACCTTCGGCATGATCGTCAACGGCGCGCAACGCTGGCTCAACCTCGGCTTCACCCGGATCCAGCCTTCCGAGCTGATGAAGATCGCGCTGCCACTGATGCTGGCGTGGTACTTCGACCGCTACGAAGCCATCCTGCGCCTGCGCAATTTCGCGGTCGGTACGGTGCTGGTGCTGGTGCCGGTGCTGTTGATCGCAAAACAGCCCGATCTCGGCACGGCGCTGCTGGTGGCGGCTGCCGGATTCTACGTGCTGTTCCTCGCCGGATTGTCGTGGAAGCTCCTTGTGGGGCTCGGCCTGGCCGGGTCCGCCAGCCTGCCTTTCCTGTGGTCGATGATGCACGACTACCAGCGCCAGCGTGTACTGACGCTGTTCGATCCCTCGCAGGATCCGCTCGGCGCCGGTTATCACACCATCCAGTCCACCATTGCGCTGGGATCCGGCGGATTCATGGGCAAGGGCTGGCTCAACGGCACTCAGTCACACCTGGACTTTCTCCCGGAGCGCACCACCGATTTCATTTTCGCCGTCTATGCCGAAGAGTTCGGCCTCGTCGGCAACGTGGTGCTCATGGTGCTGTTCCTGCTGGTCATCGGGCGCGGATTGGTGATCGCCGCCAATGCGCCGACCCTGTTCACGCGACTGCTGGCCGGCGCGATCACGCTGACGTTCTTTACCTATGCGTTCGTGAACATGGGAATGGTCGCCGGCATCCTGCCGGTGGTCGGCATTCCGCTGCCGCTGATCAGCTACGGCGGCACCTCGTTGGTGACCATACTGTTCGGCATCGGGTTGCTGATGAGCATCCATACGCACAGACGTCTGGTGCAGACGTAGGTGTGCCCGACTTCGCTGGATTCCACATGGGATACCGGCTTCGCCATAACCGGGCTTTGCCCATAAGGGACGAGGGGCGAGGGAAGAGGGAAATGCCTTTAATGATGTGCAAGAAATATAAGGACTAAATGCATTCGATGATCACTTCAAGACGAAAGCTCTTCCCTCTTCCCTCGCCCCTCTTCCCTCGCCCCTCAGCGCTGATCGTTGCGGCTATTGCCGTCACGATCATTGCGGGATGCGGCGGCGGACCCACCCGCCCTTCCGCATCCTCCAAACCGGGTGGCTATTACCTCGACGACGGTCCCGGCGCCCATCCCCCGGCCAATTTCGATTCGGCGGCGGAGCCGGTGCCTAAAATAGAGCCGCTCAACCGGTACACCGGCCGGCCGTATGCGGTCTTCGGCAGGACTTACACGCCTTACACCCAGTTGACACCGTACAAGATGCGCGGCCTCGCGAGCTGGTACGGCAAGCGCTATCACGGACAGAAGACATCTTCCGGTGAGGTGTACGACATGTACGGGCTGTCTGCTGCGCATACCCTCCTGCCGCTGCCGAGCTACGCGCGCGTGACCAATGTGAGCAACGGCAGGTCGGTGGTTGTTCGCGTGAACGACCGCGGGCCTTTCCACCAGGATCGACTCATAGATCTCTCGTATGCAGCCGCGCATCGCCTCGACCTGATCGGACAGGGCAGCGGCATGGTCGAGGTCGAAGCCATTATTCCGGGAACGGGCGATGCGCGAACGGAAGTAACGCCTGCGGCGGTGCCTGCGCCGGTGGCCACGGAAAGCGGCGGCATCTTCGTTCAGCTTGGCGCCTTCTCGGCGGCGGAGAATGCGGATGCATTCCTGCGCAAGCTGCGCATCGATCTCGCCTGGCTGGCGGACTCCATGCAGGTCTATCGCGCCGATGGCAGTTACAAGGTGCATGCCGGTCCCTACAAGACTCGTGACGAGGCGGAGCTTGCCGCCGAACGTGTGCGCAAGGAACTCGGCTTTAAGGCATTCGTGCTCAATCGATAACAACAGGACCAGGACATGCGCACACTCATTTGCGGTTCCGTCGCCTACGACACCATCATGGTGTTCCAGGACCATTTCAAAAAACACATCCTTCCCGACCAGATCCACATCCTGAACGTGTCCTTCCTGGTGCCGGAGATGCGCCGCGAGTTCGGCGGCTGCGCCGGCAACATCGCCTATTCCCTGAAAATGCTCGGCGGCGATCCGCTGATCATGGCGACCGTCGGCCAGGACTGGCAGCCGTACGCCTACCGCCTTGAAAAGCTGCGGCTGTCGCAGGCGCACGTGCGCCAGGTGCCCGAGGCCTTCACGGCCCAGGCCTTCATCACCACCGATCTCGACGACAACCAGATCACGGCATTTCATCCGGGGGCGATGAACTTCTCGTATCTCAATCACATTGCCGATGCGAAGGATGTCGGGCTCGGCATCGTCTCTCCCGACGGGCGTGATGGCATGCTGCAGCATGCGCGCGAATTCCACGAAGCCGGCGTGCCCTTCATTTTCGATCCGGGGCAGGGCCTGCTCCTGTTCAATGGCGACGACCTGATGAATTTCATCCGTCAGGCCGATTACGTTACGGCCAACGACTACGAGGCGAAACTGGTCCAGGAGCGCACCGGCAAAACCGTCGAAGAGCTGTCGAAGCTGGTGAAAGCGTTCATCGTCACGCAGGGTGCGCAAGGTTCGCAGATTTATTCGAAGGGCGGGATTGAAACCATTCCCACCGTGAAGCCCCTACGCGTCCTCGACCCCACCGGTTGCGGTGACGCGTACCGGGCAGGCCTGCTTTATGGCATTGCCAACGACATGGATTGGGCCTCCACGGGCAGGCTCGCGTCCCTGCTCGGTTCGATCAAGATCGCCGAACGCGGCGCGCAGAACCATGTGTTCACGCGGGATGAGATCGGGACCCGGTTCAAGGAGGCGTTCGGAAGGTCGCTCTAGAGCCGGTGACTGTGTTGAAAATGACCCCGCTGGCGGTCCGTTTTTATCGCGCATTCCGCCTCGCCCTGCACCTTCTTCGCGGCGTTCTCACGATTGCCCTGTTTTTTCCCCTCTACGGCAGGGAACGCCGCAAGAACGCCGTGCGCCGCTGGTCGACACAGAGCCTGTCGATCATCAATGTCGTGCCGAGGGTGCATGGGGAACCGCCGGTTCATCCGGGCCGTCCCCTGGTGCTGGTCGCCAACCACGTCTCGTGGCTGGACATCCAGGTCATCCATGCCGTCTGGCAGGTGCGTTTCGTCGCCAAGTCGGAAGTGCGCGGCTGGCCGGTGATCGGCTGGCTTTCCGCGCGTACCGGAACGCTGTTCATCGAAAGGGGGAGCGGACGCCATGCGGTACGCATCAACCAGGCCATTCACGCGGCGTTCGTCGAAGGCGACGCGATCGGCGTGTTCCCCGAAGGCACCACGACGCCAGGCGACGAAATCGGGAAATTCCATGCGTCGCTGCTGCAACCGGCCGTGGACGAGGATGCACTGGTCTGTCCGGTGGCCCTGCGCTACCTGGATGAAGACGGGAATTTGTGCGTGGACGCCAGCTATGTCGGCGAAACCAGCCTGTCGGAGTCCATGCGCACGATCCTGCGGCAGCCGCGCATCACTGCCGAACTGTTTTTTCTTCAGCCGATCGATGCACGCGGCAGGACGCGGCGCGACCTGGCGCGCGAAACCCGCGAACTGATCGCGACAAGCCTCAGCCTGCCGGTTTAGGGCAGGACACCTGGAACACTCGGCGGTCCTCCAATCGTACCGCCGACAGGCGCCCGCCCCAGAGACAACCGGTATCCAGCGCCAGCAGTTTCGTTTCCGCCCGCAGGCCAAGGGCCGACCAGTGGCCGCAGACCACCGTACTGTCGGCGCTGCGACGGCCTGGCACCGCGAACCAGGGCATGTAACCCTCGGGAATGTCTTCCAGCTTGCCCTTGTGGCTGAATTCCATGCGGCCATCGGCAGTGCAGACTCGCAGGCGGGTCATCGCATTGATGATCACCCGCAACCTGTCAAAACCGGTCAGCGCATCATCCCAGCGGTCCGGCTGGTTGCCGTACATGTTCGCCATCAGGTCCGGCCACGACGGACCGCGCAACACCTGCTCCACTTCCTTGCCGAGTTGCGCGGCCTGTGCGGTGGTCCATGACGGCAGCAGGCCAGCATGGACCATCGCGTATTCGCCTTCAATGTGCGTCAAGGGTAGCCGACGCAGCCAGGCCAGCAGGTCTTCCCGGTCCGGTGCGTCGAGGATGCCGCCGAGGGTGTCTGCTTTGTGCCGTTTGGTGCGGCCCTCGGCCACCATCAGCAAATGGAGGTCATGGTTGCCGAGGACGCTGACCGCCGCTTTGCCCAGCGATTTAACGAAGCGCAGCACTTCCAGCGACTGCGGCCCGCGGTTCACCAGGTCGCCGACGAACCAGAGCCGGTCGCGGCTTTTGTTGAATCCGGTTTCGCCGAGCAGTTCCTGCAGCGGATCGAAACAGCCCTGCATGTCGCCGATTGCGTAAGTAGCCATGAGAAACGGTGAACGGTGATCGGTAAACAGTGATCGGTGAAAGGACAATGGTAAAGCGTATTCTTGCTGTGGGACGCGCAAAGCAAAAAGGCGCAGCAGATGCTGCGCCTTACTGTTAACCGTTGACTGTTCGCCGATTACTTGCCCTGGTCCACCAGGTAATCCACCGCGGCCTTGATTTCGGCGTCGGAAGCGGAAGCGGCGCCGCCCTTTGCAGGCATCGCGTTCTTGCCTTTGATGGCGCTGGCGTAGAGCGTTTCCTTACCCAGAGCGATGCGGGCTTTCCACGCTGCCTTGTCGCCGGTCTTGGGCGCGCCGGCAATTCCGGCGCCGTGACAGACGGTACAGACGGATTGATAGACGGCCTTGCCGTCCACCGCACCAGCGGCCTTTGCCGGACCCGACGCGGTCTTCACGGCACCGCCCGCGCCCGTTGTCACGCCGGCCGCGGGCATTGCCGCACCGGGCACCTCGCCAATGTACACCGCCCCCGCCGGTTTCAGCCGCTCAGCGACCGCTGCCTCGCTCATGGCCGAACTTTTCGCGTCGAACTTGAGGCCGCCGGTCGCCATTTCGGCGATCATGATGAGGCCGAGGACGGGGATCAGGAAAGCGAGGACCACGACGACGATTAACTGCTTTGGCGTCTTGATCAGGGATTCGTGTTCTTCGAGGTGGACTTCGTCCATGAAATTCCCTTGCGGTTAAGGCTTTTAGAGCGCCGAATTATAGGCCATTCGCCCCCACCGAAAAAGGCTCGGCAATGGACTGGAACCGCCTTTGCCCGTAAACTTGCCCCCTGATGCGCCCGTAGCTCAGCTGGATAGAGTACTGCCCTCCGAAGGCAGGGGTCGGACGTTCGAATCGTCTCGGGCGCGCCACTTCCCCCTTATTCCATATCGTCCCCCGCCGTGAATGATCCCGCTGGCCTCGGCGCTTTGTTCGCGAGCAGTTTCCTGGCGGCGACGCTGCTGCCGGGCGGTTCGGAGCTGGTTTTCGCCGGCATGCTGATGAGCGGTTCCGCGACCTTGTGGCCCGCGCTCATGGTGGCGACTTTGGGCAACACGCTGGGCGGCCTGAGTTCCTATCTGCTCGGCAGGCTGGTCCCGCAGAAAAAAATCGGCGGTCGCGCGCTCGCGTGGGTGAAGCGGCGAGGCGCGCCCGTCCTGCTGCTCTCCTGGGTCCCGCTGATCGGCGATGCGCTGTGCGTCGCCGCGGGCTGGATGCGGCTGAATGCCTGGTGGTCCGCCTTGTTCATCGCGATCGGCAAGTTCGCCCGCTATTACGTGATCGGATACTTGGCGGCGTGATGCTGCCGTGTGTGCTGCGCCGCGGTAGAATTCGCTTCCAGAAACGCTGTCGAATAGACAATGCAGCCCATTGCTCCATTCGCGTCCACCGGCATCCGGCTTCGCGAAATCCCCTACAACTACACTTCGTTCTCCGACCGCGAGATCGTCATTCGCCTGCTCGGCGCGCCGATGTGGCAGATGCTCGACGAGCTGCGCAGCCAGCGGCGCACCGGGCGTTCCGCCCGCATGCTGTACGAAGTGCTGGGCGATATCTGGGTGGTCGAGCGTAATCCTTATCTGCAGGACGACCTGCTCGATAATCCGCGACGCCGCGACGCGCTGATCGAAGCCCTGCGCCATCGCCTGCGCCAGATCGAGCAACGCCGGCGTGACAATGACGACAGGAACAGCGTCGCCGATCAGGTCGTGCAACTGCTCGCCGCGGCCCATCGCGCGGTGGATGACTTCGAGCGCGATTTCGACCAGACCGTGGAACTGAGGAAAAAGGCGTTGCGCCGCCTGACCCGCGTCACCCGGCGGGACAACATCGCCTTCGACGGCCTGGCGCGTGTGTCACACGTGACCGATGCGACCGACTGGCGGGTCGAGTATCCCTTCGTGGTCCTGTATCCCGACACCGAGGAGGAAGTGCAGCCGCTGGTACTGGCGTGTATCGAACTCGGCCTCACCATCATTCCCCGCGGCGGCGGCACCGGCTACACCGGCGGGGCCGTGCCGCTGGACAAACTTTCCGCGGTCATCAATACCGAAAAGCTGGAAAATCTCGGCCCTGTCGAGATGCTGCCTCTGTCGGGTGTCGACCATCCGGTGGCGACCATCCATTGCGGCGCCGGTGTAGTGACCCGGCGCGTGATGGAGGCCGCGGATGCGGCCGGGCGTGTGTTCGCGGTGGATCCGACTTCGGCTGATGCGTCCTGTATCGGCGGCAACATCGCAATGAACGCGGGCGGCAAGAAGGCCGTGCTATGGGGCACGGCGATCGACAACCTGGCTTCCTGGAAGATGGTCACCCCGGATGCCGAGTGGATGCTGGTCGAGCGCATCGACCACAACCTCGGCAAGATCCACGATGCGGAGATGGCGCGTTTTCGTGTGACCCGCTTCGGCCAGGATGGGCGCATGCCGAGCGCCGAACCGCAGATCCTGGAGATCCCCGGCCGGAAATTCCGCAAGGAAGGCCTGGGCAAGGACGTCACGGACAAATTCCTTTCCGGCCTGCCGGGCGTGCAGAAGGAGGGCTGCGACGGGATCATCACCTCGGCGCGCTTCATTCTGCACAAGATGCCCGCGCATACCCGCACCGTCTGCCTCGAGTTCTACGGCCAGGTCGGGCAGGCCGTCCCGTCCATCGTCGAGATCAAGGCACATCTGGACCTCAAGCCGGGTGGAGCGGTCCTCGCCGGGCTCGAGCATCTGGACGAGCGCTACGTCAAAGCAGTCGGCTATGCGACCAAGGCCAAGCGCAGCGGCCGGCCGAAGATGGTCCTGCTGGCCGATATCGTCGGCGAAGACGACAAGGCGGTCGGCGAAGCGGCCTCGGCAGTCGTGCGCATCGCCAACGCGCGCGGCGGCGAAGGCTTCATCGCGGTATCCGCGGAAGCACGCAAGCAGTTCTGGCTCGACCGCGCCCGCACCGCAGCGATCGCCAGGCATACGAACGCGTTCAAGATCAACGAAGACGTGGTCATTCCCCTGGAGCGCCTGGGCGAGTACTCCGACGAGATCGAACGCATCAACATCGAACTGTCGCTGAAGAACAAGATCCGCCTGATGGATGCGATGGATGAGTTCTTCCAGGGCGAGTTGCCGCTGCACCAGGAATCCGAAAAAGTCTCCAGCGTTGAACTGCTGGGCAGCCGGCGCGCCGCCGCGGTGGAACTGGTGCGTTCCACCCGCGAACGCTGGAGCTGGTTGCTCGAACATCTCGACAGTCCGTTCGAAGATTTCCTCGCGAGGGGCGAGGGGCGAGGGGCGGGGGGCGAGGGAAATACACCAGGACCGGGACGACAAGAGACCAAGGATGCGATGCTCACCCCGCGTCCCTCGCCCCTCACGGTTTTCCAAGCCCTCCAAACCCACACCCTGCGCGTGTCGTGGAAAAAAGAAGCCTGCGAACCGCTGATGCAGATTTTCGACGGGCGCGCCTTCGATCCCCTGCGTGCCGGGATCAATGCCATCCATAGGGAGATCCTGAAAAGCCGCCTGTTCGTCGCCTTGCACATGCATGCGGGCGACGGCAACGTGCATACCAACATTCCGGTGAATTCCGACAACTACGCGATGTTGCAGGAAGCGAACGTCGCCGTCGCCCGGATCATGAAGCTGGCGCGCGCACTCAACGGTGTGATTTCCGGCGAGCACGGCATTGGCATCACCAAGCTCGACTACCTGGATGAAGTAGATATCCGGGCATTCACCGCGTACAAAAAGCAGGTCGATCCGGAGGGCCGGTTCAACAAGGGCAAGCTCCTGGCCGGAGGCAATCTCGACAAGGCCTATACGCCGAGCTTCAGCCTGCTGGAACTGGAGAGCCTGATCCTCGAGCAAAGCGCGATCGGCGAAATCTCCGATTCAATCAAGGACTGCCTGCGCTGCGGCAAGTGCAAGCCGGTGTGCTCGACGCACGTGCCGCGCGCCAACCTGCTGTACTCGCCGCGCAACAAGATCCTGGCCACGTCGCTGCTGATTGAGGCTTTCCTGTATGAAGAACAGACACGCCGCGGCATTTCTCTGAAGCACTTCGACGAATTTTCCGACGTCGCCGACCACTGCACCGTCTGCCACAAGTGCCTGAACCCCTGTCCGGTGGACATCGATTTCGGCGACGTCTCGATCGCGATGCGCAATTTCCTGCGCAAGCAGGGCAAGAAGAAATTCAATCCGGGGACCGCGGCTTCGATGCTGTTCCTCAACGCGACGGACCCGAACACCATCAAGGTCACCCGCAAGATAATGATCGAGTGGGGCTTCCGCGCGCAGCGCCTGGCGCACAAGGCGGGCAAGGCACTAGGGCTGGTGCAGCCACAGGTCAGGCATCCGCCCGCAACACTCGGCAAGCCGCCGCTCAAAGCCCAGGTCATCCACTTCATCAACAAGCCGATGCCCGGCGGCCTGCCCAAGAAAACTTCCCGGGCCCTGCTGGATATCGAAGACAACCACATGGTGCCGGTGATCCGCGACCCGAAAAGGGCCAACGAGGATTCCGACGCGGTGTTCTATTTCCCCGGCTGCGGCAGCGAGCGCCTGTTCGGCCAGGTGGGGCTCGCGACCCAGGCCATGCTCTACGAAG
>CAYODB010000098.1:0-13669 GCA_964402495.1 uncultured Bordetella sp. | reverse complement strand
TGCGCGCCACGCCCCTGAGCTCGGCTTTGAAGTAGAGAAGGGCAGTGGCGAGGATGCCGAGGATGACCGCGAGGCGCGCAAACCCCGCCAGGGTCATGGCGCCGAGCAGGTAGCAGCCGATCACGGCCGCGATGGTGGTCGTGCCGGGATCCCTTTCGTGGAACGCCTCGTGATGGTGGTAGTAGGCGGCGATCATCATGAACGCGACCGCGGCCAGACCGACGGCAATGATGGCCGGCGCGGCGAAGGTTTCGGCGAGCGTCGCCGACATGGCGCCCGCGAGCGCGACCAACGCGAAAGTACGCAAGCCCGCCTTTGCCGTCGGATTGCGCTCGCGCTCCAGCCCGATGAGCAGGCCGATCGCCAGCGCGGTGAGATACTGCGGCAGGCGTTCCAGTCCTTGCTCAGCGAGCCAGTCGAGGTTCATCGTTCAGCGGAGTCCCTGGATGGTCGCGCGCTTGGGGAGCGTCGCGTTGGCGGCGACGAGCAACGAACTGCCCGACATGGCGATCGCCGCCATTTCCGGGCTGACATTTCCGGGCTGATGGTCAGCGGATAGAACACGCCGGCGGCAAACGGAAAGGCGACAACGTTGTAGCCCACCGCCCACCACAGGTTCTGGTGCATCTTGCGCAGCGTGACGCGCGACAGGCCGATGGCGCCGACGACATCGAAAGGATCGCTTTTCATGAGCACCACTTCCGCGCTTTCCATCGCGAAGTCGGTGCCGGCGCCGATGGCGAATCCCACGTCCGCCTGCGTACGCGCGGGAGCGTCGTTGGTGCCGCGGTGCCGACTGAAATCGGTCCTGTGAACGATGAACTCCATCCTTTAAGGTACAGGGAGCTCACACCCAGGTCTGTGCGGTAGACAACAGTGTGTTATCCGCATGCGGTTCTGGCACTATCAACAGGTACCCGGCGACTTTCGGAACGAAACCGCCGAACAAAGAGTCTCAACGGTAGCGTGCGAAACCCGGACTTTTCCTGAAAACTATGCTGGATAGCCATTCTATTTATCCAGTAGAAAAAAAGGAAGCTTTAGAACGTATCCTCGATACCGGGTTAGCGGAAGTCGACATAGTGTCGCGAGGCGACCAGAGCGCGCCGTATCGCAAATGGCCTGCAACGGTGCTTGGCGCAGGAGGTTCCTGAGATGACGGAAGTCACCGCGCAGTCTTCGCTGGATAGCTGCGGCAACAGTTGCCAGGCGGCGACCTCGGTCGAGGCGCTGAATCGGTCGTGTTACTGCCTCAGCCTCGACGACGAGGCATTGCGCCGCGGTCTCGAGGCGGATCTGGGCACCCGCGGCCTGTCCCGCGCCATGATCGAGACTCATCCTCACCTTTTCGCGTCGGTGCCCATGTTCGTCTCAAGCGAGCACATCGAGGGGATGGCGCGGGTGATCGGCGCCGTTGAAGCAGTCGTCGCCACGCCACATTTTCGCCACGCGGCGCTGGCCTGGAGCCCGGATATCGCGCACGCCGATCCGGGTTCGCCCGGCGGGCTCCTGGGATACGATTTTCATCTGGCCATTGCGGGGCCAAAACTGATAGAAATCAATACGAATCCGGGCGGCGCTCTGCTCAATGCGGTTCTGGGACGTGCGCATCGGGCCTGTTGCGCAGACGTGGCCGGGCTCGCGATGGCACCGATGGAAGCCGATGCCATTGAGGAAGCACTGTTCGAGGTATTCATGACGGAGTGGCGTCTGCAGCGCAAGGACGCTGCGTTGATGTCCGTAGCGATCGTCGACGAAGCGCCCGAGCAGCAGTATCTATATCCCGAGTTTCTGCTGTACCGGCAACTCTTCAGCCGCCACGGAATCAAGGCGACGGTCTGCGATCCTCGCGAGCTCGTGCGGAAGGATGCGCGGTTATGGCATGGCAACCAGCCCATCGATTTTGTCTACAACCGGTTGACGGACTTTACGCTTGAGCAGCCGGCCCAGGAGGCGCTCAAGCTCGCCTACATAGCGGGGCAAGTCGTTGTGAGCCCGCATCCGCGCGCGCATGCGCTTTATGCAGACAAGCGCAACCTCACTTTGCTCTGCGACGAAACGTTCCTGCGGGAGACGGGTGTCGCCGGGGACACAATTGGCACGCTGCTCGCCGGGATCCCGCGCACCGAGATCATGACGGCTGCAAGCCGGGACGCAATGTGGGCAAAGCGGCGCGAGCTCTTCTTCAAACCTGCCGCCGGGTATGGCAGCAAAGCCGCCTATCGCGGCGACAAGCTCACGAAGCGGGTGTGGGAGGAAATGGCAAAGGGCACCTACGTTGCCCAGGCGCTGGTCGCACCCAGCGAGCGGCACATTGCAGACGAGGGGCACATTGCAGGTCAAGCGGCGGCCAAGGCACTGAAAGCCGATGTTCGCAACTACGCCTACGCCGGGGAGGTCAAACTCGTCGCAGCGCGCCTGTATCAGGGACAGACCACAAACTTCCGCACCCCGGGAGGTGGCTTCGCACCCGTATTCACGGCGACGTCAGGACTTGCGGGCGGCCCGGTCCTTGCCTGACCGATCGGGTCCTGATGCATTTCTGGAGCCGCCCCCGCGGGAACCCACCGTTGCTTCCGGTTCATCACCGGTATGGCTCCCTTTGAAAGCCTCCACGATCGGGCAGGGCCGTGCTGCATCGCCGGCCTCGCAGGAAGAGACCAACTGCCTCAGTGCTGATCGCATGGCCGACATGTCTTTGAGGCGCTGCTCGATTTCGATAATCTTGCTTTGCGCAAGTCGATGCGCGCGATGACGGTCGCGCTTTGCATCGAGAAGGAACAGCGTCTTGATTTCAGAAAGCGTGAAGCCGAGTCCCTGCGCGCGTTTGATGAACTGGATGCGTTCCAGGATGTCACTACCGTAGCGCCGGACCGAACCGTATGCGCGGGCCGGCTCGTCCAGAAGCTTTAGCCGTTGGTAGTAGCGAACGGTTTCCACGCCGACGCCGCCGGCCCGGGCGAGCTGGCCGATGGTCATTGAAGTTGTCTGGCTCATGTGTTGACTCCGTACCGGGGTACGGACTTTAGAGTACATCATCGAGGTAAAGCAACGCAACGAACCACACTGGAGAAATCATGAAGAGCGGACACGAACACGCCGGGCACACGCATCCGGCGCATGCCGGGAGTTGCTGCGCCAAGCCCGGGGCAACGACTGCCCCGGCCGCGGAGTTGTCGGCGCAACTGCCAGCTCAACCGCCCGGCACGGCCAAAGACCCGGTATGCGGAATGAACGTCACCATGGCGACGGCCAAGCATCGGCTCAGCCATGACGGGCAGGAATACTATTTCTGCAATCCGCGCTGCCTGGACAAATTTCGTTCGAATCCCGGGCAGTACCTGAAGCCCCAGCCGGCGCCGGCTCCGGTGCAACCGGGAGCGATCTATACCTGTCCGATGCATCCCGAGATCCGGCAGGATCATCCGGGCATCTGCCCGAAATGCGGCATGGCACTGGAACCGGAAATGCCGACGCTCGATGACGAGGAGAATCCGGAACTCCAGGATTTCCGCAGGCGTTTCTGGTGGACGCTGCCGCTGACCGTGATCGTCACCATCCTGGCCATGTTCGGGCACCGCTTCCACTGGTTCGAAGCGAATGCGCAAAGCTGGATCGAGCTGGCACTCTCCCTGCCGATCGTGTTGTGGGCGGGCTGGCCGTTCTTCGCGCGCGGGGCGCAGTCCATCGTCAATCGCAGTCCCAACATGTGGACCCTGATCGCAACGGGTACCGGCGCGGCGTTTCTTTACAGCGTGGCCGCCACTGTTGCGCCGGGAATCTTTCCCGAGTCGTTCATGTCGATGGGCCGGATCGGCGTGTACTTCGAGGCAGCGGCGGTGATCATCTCGCTGACGCTGCTCGGGCAGATCCTCGAACTCAAGGCACGCTCGCAAACCTCCGCGGCCATAAAATCGCTGCTTGGGCTCTCGCCGAAAACCGCCCGCCGCATCGATGCCGCGGGCGCGGAGGAAGATATACCGATCACGCATGTTCATGTGGGGGATCTGTTGCGGGTCAGACCCGGCGAAAAGGTGCCGGTGGACGGGGTGGTCACCGAAGGCACCAGCGCCGTGGACGAGTCGATGCTGACGGGAGAGCCCATCCCGGTGACCAAGCGCAGCGGCGACAAACTGATCGGCGCCACCATGAATACGTCCGGCACACTGATCCTGCGCGCCGAGAAAGTCGGATCCGCGACCGTACTCGCGCAGATCGTGCAAATGGTCGCGCAGGCGCAACGTTCCAGAGCGCCGATGCAGCGCATGGCCGACCAGGTGGCGGGCTACTTTGTGGTCGCGGTGGTGACTGTCGCGGTTCTTACCTTGCTCGCCTGGGGCCTGTTCGGCCCGGAGCCGAGCTGGGTTTTTGGCCTCGTTAACGCCGTCGCCGTTCTGATCATCGCTTGTCCGTGCGCGCTGGGCCTGGCGACCCCGATGTCGATCATGGTGGCGACGGGAAAGGCTGCAACCCAGGGCATTCTCTTCCGTGACGCCGCGGCCATCGAGAATTTCCGCAAGGTCGATACCCTGATCGTCGACAAAACGGGAACGCTCACCGAGGGCAAGCCGACCTTCGATCGGGCCATTGCCGCCGGACCGTACACGGAAGAGGAGATCCTCAGACTCGCCGCCAGCCTCGATCAGGGCAGCGAGCATCCCCTGGCTAATGCCATCGTGCTTGCCGCGCGTACCAGAAATCTTGCTCTCGAACGGCCAGGCTCGTTCGAGTCCGGCAGCGGCATAGGCGTCAGCGGGACCGTCGGCGGCAGGCAGGTGGCGTTGGGCAATGCGGCACTGATGACCCAGATGAACGTTTCCGTGGATGCCCTGCAAACGCAAGCCGAAGCACTGCGCAATGAGGGGGCCAGCGTGGTCCACATCGCCGTGGACGGTCTCCTGGCAGGGCTGCTGGCCATATCGGATCCCATCAAGGCAAGCACACCCGAAGCGCTCGCCACCCTCAAGTCTCTGGGAATGCGCGTCGTCATGGCAACGGGCGACGGACTGACCACCGCAAAGCATGTGGGGCAACTGCTGGGGGTCGATGAGGTCCATGGCGAAGTAAAGCCGGCCGACAAACTGGCACTGGTAGAAAAACTGCAACGCGAAGGGCACGTCGTAGCCATGGCGGGAGACGGCATCAATGACGCGCCCGCTTTGGCCAAAGCCAACGTCGGAATCGCAATGGGCACCGGCACCGACGTGGCGATGAACAGTGCTCAGGTCACTTTGGTCAAGGGCGATTTGCGCGGAATTGCGCAGGCCCTTGCGTTGTCGAACGCCACCATCCGCAACATGAAACAGAACCTGGGATTCGCTTTCGTTTACAACGCGCTCGGCATTCCCCTCGCGGCAGGCCTGCTGTATCCCTTCACGGGCTGGTTGCTGTCGCCGATGATCGCGGCACTGGCGATGAGCCTGAGCTCCGCTTCGGTCATTACGAATGCATTGCGCTTGAGATAGTTGCGCGGAATTCATTGCCTGTTGCGCATACAAGTAATGTGTAGGTGTTAAGAGAATCCCCTGCGAAAGGGCGCTGAGCGCGCCGCTCGACGGTATAAAAGTTGAAACAGCGAGCGCCTGGTTCGCAGCGCGCCCTTCAGGCACCGAAAACGTCTACGTCAAGTCGTAAAAATTAAACAGGACTACTTTGCTGGCTCGGTTTGTATCAATGTGAATGCCCCGTTTACCTTCTCGGCGACGAAGCTGATCTTGTCGCCCTGCTTCATCTGATCGAGCATTTCCGGGTCTTTCACCCGGAAGACCATGGTCATCGCCGGCATGCCGAGATTGTCGATGGGGCCGTGCTTGATGGTGAGCTTGCCGCTGGACTTGTCCACTTTTTTAACTTCGCCGGTACTCATTTGCGCGTGGCTGTCCATGGGCTTTGCATCACTGTGCTGCTTTGTGGAGTTATCGTCAGCTGCGCTCGCGCCAACAGGTACCGCGAGGCCAAGGGTGACCGCAAGAAGAACTGTCGCTGTGCGTTTCATGTGCTGTTCCTGTTTTGACGTGGATAGTGGAAATCGTATTAACGCTTGACCGCGACCTTGCCCACCATGCCCGCCTCGAAATGGCCGGGCTGCAGGCAGGCGAAATCGAAGGTGCCGGCTTTGGTGAACTGCCAGACCAGCACCCCGGTCTTGCCGGGTTCGACCGAAGCCATGTTCGGGTCGGCGTGCTCCATCTCGGGGAACTTCTGCATCAGTGCCGCATGCTTTTTCAGTTCCTTCATCGGCCCCAGCACCATTTCGTGCTTCACCTTGCCGCTATTCTTCAGCACAAACTTGATGATCTCGCCAGGCTTCACCTCGATGCTCGCCGGTGAGAAACGCATGGTGTCGCTCATCTCGACATCAATGGTGCGCGATACTTTCCCGGGATTCCCGGGTTTACCTACTGCGACCGCGTGACCCTTGCCATGTTTTTTTCCTTCGCCGGCATGGTGCTCATCGCCGTCAGCGTGTGCGATCGCGGCCAGGGGACCAAAGGCGATGGCGAACGCGATGATCAGTGATTTCATTCGCGGCTCCTTTCCAAAGACAATGTTTTAACGGTTGAATGAACGTTTGGTTTCACTTCCTCGGATCAGTGCGAACCATGAGAGCCCCCTTTCGTAACTTGCAAAACTTTTTCACCGGCCTTGGCCGACATTTTTTCCATGTCAGGGGCACGAATCGAGGCTAACGGCTCGCCGGTCCATTCGTAGGCGGTTGTACCCGGCGGTTGTTGGTACCAGCCCGGGTCCTTGTAGTCGTTGCGGCCAAGTCCTTCGCGAATCTTGACTACGGTGAACATGCCGCCCATTTCCACGCCACCGAAGGGACCTTGCCCCGTCATCATTGGCAGCGTGTTGTCTGGCAACGGCATTTCCATGTCGCCCATGGATCCGCCGGTGTCCCCCATCACCATGTAATCGGGTATCAACTTGCTGATTTTCTCGGCCACGCCCTGCTGGTCGACGCCAATCATGGTGGGGACGTCGTGGCCCATTGCGTTCATGGTGTGGTGCGACTTATGGCAGTGGAACGCCCAGTCGCCGGCGTCGCTGGCGTCGAATTCAATGGCCCGCATTTGTCCGACTGCAATGTCGGCGGTTACCTCGGGCCATCGCGCCGACTTCGGCACCCAACCGCCATCCGTGCCCGCGACCTCGAACTCATGTCCGTGTATATGGATCGGGTGATTGGTCATCGTCAGGTTGCCAATGCGAATGCGGACGCGATCGCCTTTGCGCACGACGATCGGGTCGATGCCCGGAAACGCCCGGCTGTTGAAGGTCCAAATGTTGAAATTGAGCATCTCGGCAACTCGCGGCGTGAAACTGCCAGGGTCGATGTCGTAGGCGTTCA
Organism: uncultured Bordetella sp.; assembly: GCA_964402495.1. Taxonomy (GTDB): domain Bacteria; phylum Pseudomonadota; class Gammaproteobacteria; order Burkholderiales; family JACQAP01; genus JACQAP01. Next base: position 6,315 of record CAYODB010000098.1, on the reverse strand, counting down.
GAAGAAAGACGAAATCCCGATCCACCCGATGCAGGCTGGGATCCTTGGGATGGGTGACCCAGAAACCCATCATGCCCATGGCTATCTGCACCATCTCGTCGGCGTGAGGGTGGTACATGAAGGTGCCGGGACGCTTGGCGATGAACTCATAGACAAAAATCTTGCCCGGCTGAATCGCCGGCTGGTTCAAACCGGCTACGCCATCCATGCCATTGGGCAGGCGCTGGCCATGCCAGTGGATACTGGTATGTTCCGGCAATTTATTGGTAACGAAGAGGCGCACCTTGTCACCTTCGACGACCTCGATCGTCGGACCCGGCGACTGGCCGTTGTAGCCCCACAGGTTCGCCTTCATGCCGGGCGCGATTTCGCGTACCACGGGCTCCGCGATCAAGTGGAACTCCTTGACGCCCTTGTTCATGCGCCACGGCAGCGTCCAGCCATTCAGGGTCACCACCGGGTTATAGGGTCGGCCATTGGGTGGGGCCAGCGGAGGCTGCGTCAGCGGTGAAGCCTGGATGGGCGCCTCGGGCAGCGAGGCGGCCTGCACCCTGCTCACCAAGCCGGCGGTCAGCAGCGCCGCTCCCGAGGAGTGCAAGAATTGACGTCGTGTAGACATGATCAGTTTCCTTTTCCGTGCTGTTGATGAGGATCGGGATGGTTTGCCGCGTCGGGTGCGGCTGGTTTTTCCGAGTCCGTCGGTGATGCGGGATTGGTAACGCCCGAGGGCAGCTTGCCGCCGAGGGCCTTCTGAAGATCGGTCTCGGCAAGCCAGAAGCCTTTGAGAGCCCCGATATAAGCGTTGACGCTTGTCACCTGCTCGCGGGCATCGGCGAGGAGTTCGAACACGCTGATCAGCATGCCGTTGTAGCGGAGCAGGTTCTCCTCGGAGATGGTTTTCCGCAGCGGCACGATCTCATCCCGGTAGTGTCTGGCGAGTTCGTAGGCGCTGACATATCCGGCGTAGGACTCACGTACTTCGGAGCGCGCCTTGATCGCGGTTTCGGCGACTCGGTTGACCGCCTGCATGTAGTTGGCTTCCGCCTTGGCGACCCTGGCACCGCCCCAGTCGAAGAGGGGAATCTCCAGACTGATCTCGTAGCCGGTTTCGCGCACACCATTGGGCTCACTGTTTCTCAAGTAACTCACGTCGAGCACATTGAGGAAGCGGGTGGTTTTGGTGAGCCCCAGGTACGCCGCCAATGCCTCTGTCTCGCGTCGCGCCGCGCGGATGTCGAGCCTCTCCCGCATGGCGTACGGCTCGAGGTCCTTGAGCTCGGGCTTGTCGTCGGGCAGCGCAGGCAGTCGCTCGGGGAGCTTGAACTGCAAGTCGTCTCCCCACAGTCCCATGAGCCGGGTTAGCCGTTCCCGCTCGTTGACTCCGCTCTGTTGAGCCCGGGCAAGTTGGGCGACGGCTTCGGCGTAGAACACCTGCTCGCGTGCCTGATCGAGTTTGCTCCAGTTGCCGGCCCGGGCCATGCGCCGGGCCAGATCGGCACCGGCCTCGGCCGCGGTCTTCACCTGCTCGAAATAGCGCACGCTCTCTTGTGCAGCCACGGCCTCGAAGTAGGCTTTCCTGGTCTCCTCCGCGACGCGGAGCACTTCATTTGTGACCAGCAGCTTGGTCTGCTCTAGGCGGCGGCCTTCAATACGCGTCGCCAGCGGAGCCATTATCAGGCTGACGAAATCGAAGGTATAGGTGCGCTCTATGCGCGTCTCGCCGCCTGCACGCGCGCGCAGAAAGGTAAACCCCGGATTGCGCAACCGGCCGGCCTGCACCAAGTCGGCTTCCGCAATGCCAAGCTCAGCGTACGTCGCCTGCAATCCGCGGTTGTTAAGAAGTGCGATCTGCACTGCGTCGTCCACCGATAGCGGCGAGGCGAGCAGTTTTCTCACGGTGGTCTGGACCGTGTCGGCATCGCTGTCGGCACGCACCCAGATGACGTCTTTGTTGATACGGTCCTTGGCGACCTCCTCAACGGTTTTGAAACCGCCGTCCTTGGAGAACGTGGCGCAGCCGCCGAGCAGCAAGGCTGCCAGCGCGAACACGAACATCTTCGGCCGGATTGAACGGGAAGGGTTTGCGTGATTCATCATCGGTTCCTCATTTCGCCTTTTTCATGTCATCGCCTGCCATGCCCTTTTCGAAGCCCGAGATGACATAGCCGGAGCCCGATTTCTCCAGGGTGAACTGCACTTTGTCGCCTTCCGTCACCTGGTCCGCAAGCGCGTTGTCTTTCAGCCGGAAGAACATGGTCATCTTCGGCCAGGCCAATGCCGCGATCGGATCGTGAGTAAGCTTGACTTTGCCATTGGCCTTGTCGATGACTTGCACGATGCCGTTACCGGTAATGCCAGCGGTCTGAGACCTGGCGGACTGGCCGGGCGCGGTTTGTTGTTTGGCCTTCGGCATCGCGTCGTGGCCTTCTTTTCTCATCGGCTCGTCAGCGGCTTTCGAATCCAGGCCGGGCATGGCCTTGTCCGGCATATCGTTCATCGAGTCCATGTCGTGGCCGCCGGCGCCCTCTTTGTTGATGGGCTCGTCGGCAGCCTTTGAATCCATGCCTGGCACGACTTTCCCCGGCATGTCTTTCATCGAATGCATCGATGCCATGCCGGGGTTGTCCGCGACTTCCTTATTGACTTGCTTCCAGGATGTACCTTCCTGCTCCCGGAATGGCTGGTAGTCAGAAAAAGCAGACTCGTACTTCGCTGCAGGGGCCGCGGCACCCGGGTCTGCGGGATCGGGAAGTTTGCCGGACTGCGCCATAGCTATCGCAATGCCCGCAATCAGGGCGCAGGAGGTGAAACAGCCCCTTGCAACCACCCTTTCAATTCTCATCATTTCTCTCCTTGAATCACTGTTCGATAAAACAGGTTCGATAAACTCGGAAGCCACTCATGCTGGCACCCGCCAGGCTGTCAGCGTCGAAGGTTTCGGCAATGCTCGAGTCATGTGGATGATCGAAATCCCCCGGTGCTTGAACTGCACTGAGCTGGCCGCATTCGGCATACCGCAGTCGCGCGCCAAAGCTGAGCTCGTTGCACGGCAGCCGCGTGTGGCGGCGCCGGGATTTCATGCGGAGGAAAGCGAATCCGGCCGGAATGCCGGTCGGTCAGACGATCACCCGCGCTTCAGATAAGCGCGGTCAGGGGGGGGCGTTGGAGTTGCTCGGGCGAAACGGAATCCAGAGACTCGACAGGCAGGAGATCGTAAACCGGACTTCCCAGACTGACGACATTCGAAATTCTGGAAACAATCAATGGCGCACAGGCCAACTGGCAGGCGCCGCAATCGTTGCAGCCCAGGCCGGCGTGCTCGTCCGTGGAGTTGTCCGGATAGACGGGCTGATTGCCGACCGCAGAGTCGTGGTGCTGCATGCCGGCATGCCCTTCATGTCCGTGCTGGGAATCCCCGGATTGAGCATCCACCTGCACGGGAACTGCGACCGACGAGCCTGGCATCGCCGGTCCGTGCTTGCAAAACGGCATGGCCACCGCGCCGTAGCCCTGTAAAGGCAGCCAAAGCGCAACGAATACCACGACCCAGTTTTTCCAGTGACGTGCCATGCTTGAAGTATAGGGAATTTCCACCCGTGTAATCAATGCTGAGACTGTGCGGCGGGCCGGGAGTTCCGGCGCATTCAGTCCTTCCTGAGGGACCGCCCGTTGCCGCTCACTCTTTCTCGGTCAGGATTATCCAGCCCTGGCCCGGGATAGGCTCTCCTTCAAAGGTACCCGGCTGCGCCTCGATTCCCGGTCTCGTCGTTTCATTGGCCTCCCGCCTTTTTCCTGCTCCGCTTCACGCCCTGGACGAGTGCTTGTGAGTGTCCCCTTGTCTGGCCCCGCCCCTTACAATGCCCTTCTGATGCAATGCGCTGATGATGACGACATGCTGATATCCGACCTCCCCTCCCATCTCCGCGACCAGTGGCCGTACGCGCCGAAGTACGCGAGGGTGAACGGCTGGCGCATGCACTACATTGACGAAGGGGCCGGCGAACCGGTCGTACTCCTGCATGGAAATCCGACCTGGGGTTTCCTGTACCGGGACGTGATCCCGCCGCTGCTGAAAGCCGGCTATCGCGTGATCGTTCCGGACATGATCGGTTTCGGGCTGTCGGAAAAACCGGTGAACGAGCACGCGCACAGTCTCGACGGGCACTCGGCGAATCTCGCCGGCTTGATGCAGCACCTGAAGCTGGAGAACATCACGCTGGTCTGCCACGACTGGGGCGGCCCGACGGGATTGAGCTACGCGCTCTCGCACCAGGACAAGATCCGGGCGTTGGTGATCATGAGTACCTGGGCATGGCCGGCGCCACCCGCGGAATTCCATACGCGGATATTTCCCTGGCGCACGATGCATGCGCCGCTGGTGGGCCCCTACCTTCTCGGGCGCCACAACGTGCTCGCCGGCCGTGGCGTCTATCTGTCCGTCGTCGACCGCGAGAAATTCAAGCAACGGGCCATGGGCGCTTACGAAGCGGTGCTGCCCGATCCGGCCTCGCGCCTGCTGACCTGGACCTGGCCGCGATGGATTCCGCTCGACAATTCGGCGCGGGCCAGCGAACGCTTCCGCTGGCTCGAGTCGGAATTGTCGCGATGCGAGCTGCCGGCCATGATCATCTGGGGCCGCGAAGACGACGTCTTCGATCACGCGACGTTCGCAACCCGCTTCAAGAAAATGCTGCCGCACGCCGAAGGCCCGCACCTGGTCACCGGCCGCCATTTCCTGCAGGAAGACTCGGGTCCTGAAATCGCGGCGCTGGTCCTGCAGTTCCTGAAAAAGCTTCCTGCCCGGTGACCCGCAGATGACACCCCGGATCAAAATCATCGAAGCGCCGGCGCTCGCTGGAAAACGCCGCGCATTGGTACTCATGGAGGACAGGGTCGGCCACTATCCGGAATTCCGTGCCTTCTTCGATCGCAGCTTCGACCTCGGCCGCGTCGGGTTGAGCAAACCCGGCTATGTTTCCGCGCCCTCCGCAATGGTCTACGAACTCTGCTTCATCGGCCGCAGCGGCGAAGCGTTTCCGTCGGGTGTGGAAATCAGTGCCATCGTCGATGCGCTGGAACCATTCGACGAAGCCGTCGTCGATCGCGACCTCTGGGAAATCCTGCGCTGGATGATCGAAGGAGCCGGCGCGCCGTGGAACGTGGAGGATCTGGATGCCACGGGGAAGCTGTACCGCATTCCTGCCGCACAGCAGTGAACAGTGGCGGTTATCAGTGAACGGCGATCAGTGAGCAGAGAACAGTGAACGGGTAAGCCGCGGAATGAATGCGGCGCTGTGTGATGGGCTAAGGTTTTATTGATCTAAGCATATTCTTTAAACCGTTCACCGCTCACTGTTCGCCGCTCACTGTTCACCGTTCCGGCGTTGCGTATTTTTTGGCAACGTTCGCCGCCTATATTGATAAACCCCGCCATCAGCGCGATGGTGTATTCCGCTTGTCCGCGAGAGCTAGGGGCGCGTTGCCCACGAGCTCTTCCCTTTTCTCTCAATGGGGTTCCACGCGGAGTACGAATGAAAAAAGCCCGGTTTCCCGGGCTTTTTTTCGGAACCAGCCCCGTTGCCGGGGCGTCATTCAGCCTTTAGATGGGCTGGATGTTGGACGCTTGGTCGCCCTTGGGTCCGGTGGTCTTTTCGAAGCTCACCTTCTGATTCTCTTGCAGCGACTTGAAGCCGTTGCCTTGAATCGCGGAGAAATGGGCAAAGAGATCCTTGCCGCCGCCATCGGGGGTGATGAAGCCGAAGCCCTTCGAGTCGTTGAACCACTTAACGGTACCTGTTGCCATGTTAGATCTTCCTTTAAAAATTTAAATTGGGCTTGCGCCCGAAGGCGGGAATACCAAGAGGACAAAATAAGGAGATCTGAGGAGTACCGTAAGGACGGAGCTACGACGGACCAACTAATATAAGCGCTTGGAACATCCACGCGCCGCCTTTATACGGGGTTAAACGCCCGCAGTCAAAGATTTTCTTCTTTTGTAACAAGCGCCCCGAAGGGGCCGGCTGGGGAGCCCGGGCCTGCCGCCATGCGGGCAAATATCCTGACGGCGCCCCTGAATAGGGGCCATACTGAATTCGCCCCGCGCCGCACCCGGCTCTTGGCGCGACAGATTGCCCCGCATGGGCATCGAGGAAGCCGCCATGAGCTCCGGAACAAAAAAATCTTTCGCCCAGTTTCCCCCGGATTTTCGGCTTCCTGGACCCGACAAACAGGAAACCGGCAAGCAGGCAGGCAAAAAAGCCGCCGCCCCGGCCACGGTTGCAGCGTCTAACTCCACTTATTACCGCCAGGGCGTTC
>CAYODB010000097.1:0-13769 GCA_964402495.1 uncultured Bordetella sp. | reverse complement strand
CGCGCCGGCATGCCGGCGCGCGCATTTGCCCTTCCGATTGAGGCATACTCTCGGCTTTTCCGGCATCTGGAGATCCGTTGGACCATGTTTGAATTCGTAAATAAAAACAAGCGCTGGATGCAGGCCGCCCTGCTGGTCGTTATCGTACCGTCCTTCGCGCTGTTCGGAATCGACGCCTATTTCAATAACAGCGGTACCGGCGGCGCGGTCGCCAAGGTCGGCAATTCCAGCATCTCCGAGCTGGAGTACACGCAGGCGTTGCGCCAGCAGCAGGAGAAAATGCGCGAAATGATGCGCAACAATCCCGACCCGTCGGCGCTGAACAGCCCGCAGTTCAAGGAATCGGTGCTGAACGAACTGGTCGAACGCAGAGTTGCGCTGAACCACGCCCGCAGATCCGGGATGGCGGTGTCGGCGCCGGACCTGCAGAAGATCATTACCCAGTTTGAGGTATTCCGCGACGATTCCGGGCGTTTCTCAGTGGACCGCTATCGCCAGATGCTGAAAAGTCAGGGCATGTCCGAGAAAGCGTTCGAGGAAGACATCAGTAACGGCGTGATGCTGGGGCAGGTGCAGAACGTTTACTCTGGTTCGGGTTTTCTGCCCGATTCCGTCGTCGAGCGGTTGCTGAGAATCCGCGAGCAGGAACGTGAGGTCAGCCAGATAGTGTTCAATCCCGCGGACTATCTCAGGCAGGTGAAAATTTCTGCAGCCGACGTGGAGAAGTATTACGGCGACCACAAGAGCGAGTTCCAGATTCCGGAGCGCGTAAAGATCGAATTCGTGATGTTGTCGATGGATGCTGCGGAACGCTCAGTGCAACTGACCGATGAAGAACTGAAGAAGATTTACGAAGAGAGCAAGGAAGCGCGCTTTGCGACGCCGGAAGAACGGCACGCCAGCCATATCCTGATTGCAGCGCCGGCGACCGCCAGCGCCGACGACAAAGCGAAAGCCAAAGCCCTGGTCGAAGACCTTTACAAGCAGGTCAAGGCCGACCCGGCCAAATTCGGCGAGCTGGCGCGCAAGCATTCCCAGGATCCGGGATCCGCGGAAAAGGGCGGCGACCTTGGCAGCTTAGGGCGTGGCCTCATGGTCAAGCCGTTCGACGACGCCGTGTTCTCCATGAAGACAGGCGGCATTGCCGGCCCGATAGAGACCCAGTACGGCTACCACATCATCCGTCTGGACGGCATCAAGGGCGGACAGATGATGCCGTTCGAGAAGGTCAAGGCCCAGATCGCCGACGAGGCGCGCAAGGCGAAGGCGGGCAAGGCCTACTCCGAAGCGGTGGAGAAGTTCAACGACATGGTCTATGAGCAGTTCGACAGCCTGCAGCCGGCGGCGGATGCGTTCAAGCTGACCGTGCAGAAGAGCGATTGGGTCAGTCGCGCGGGTGGCAACATGAATCCGCTGCTGAACAACGAGAAGCTGATGGCGGCCCTGTTCTCCGACGAAGTCCTGAAGAACAAGCACAATACCGCCGCGATCGAAGTGCAGCCCAACACGCTTCTGGCTGCCCGCGTGACCGAGCATCAGCCGGCCGCACCCTTGCCCATCGAGGAAGTGCGCCAGGATATTCAGCGCCACCTGGAAGGCGAAACCGCCATGAAGCAGGCCGAAACCGGTGGCAAGGCTGCCCTCGAGAGCCTGCTGAAGGGCCAGGAACCCAGTTCGAAACTAGCCTGGTCGACACCGCAAAACGTGTCGCTGCAGAAGCGCCAGGGACTGCATGCGGAAGGCGCCAAGGCCGTATTCGGTGCCGATACGGCCAAGTTGCCGGTGTATGTGGGCGTGTCGGCGCCCCAGGGAAAGTTCGTCGTCTATCGCATCAGCAAGGTCAAGGATGTGACGCAGATCGACCCGGCGCAGAAAAAGGCGCTGGCCAAGCAACTGGGCCAAATGGCGGGGCAGGAACAGTACCAAGCTTACATTGCCAGCCTGCGCGAACAGGCCAATGTGAAAATCGACAAGAAAAAGCTCGATCAGGGTTCCTGATCCGGTTGCACGAAAGCAAAAGCCCGCAGGGAAATTCCTGCGGGCTTTTTTGTTTTCGCGCCTGCGCTTTTGCCTGCCCGGTTCCGGGCCTATTCGTTCCGGGCCTATATCGTTGCGGGCCTATATCGTTCCGGGCTTACTCGATCTGACCGATACCCGTCACGTTGAATCCAGCATCAACATAGGTAATCTCGCCGGTCATGCCGCTCGCCAGATCGCTGCACATGAAGGCCGCCACGTTGCCGACTTCCTCGATGGTGACATTGCGCCGCAGGGGCGACTGCCTTTCCGCGAAGGAGAGCAGCTTGCCGAAATTGCCTATGCCGGCGGCCGCCAGAGTTTTGATGGGACCTGCGGAAATCGCATTGACGCGGATGCCCCTCGGGCCCAGGCTTTGCGCCATGTAGCGCACGTTCGCCTCGAGGCTGGCCTTGGCCAGTCCCATCACGTTGTAGCTGGGGAAAGACCTTTCCGCGCCGAGGTAGGTCAGGGTAAGCAGGGCCGCATTGCGCCCCTGCATCATGGGCAAGCCTGCCTTGGCCAGAGCGGCAAAGCTGTATGAGCTGATGTCGTGGGAAATGCGGAATGCCTCGCGGGTGACCGAATCCAGGTAGTCGCCCGCGAGGGCTTCGCGCGGCGCGAATGCGATCGAATGGATGATGCCGTCGAGGCCGTCCCAATGCTTGCCCAGTCCGGCGAACAAGGCGTCGATTTCCGCGTCGACGCCGACGTCGCAGGGCAGCACCAGCCGGCTGCCGAATTCGCCAGCCAGTTCCTCTACGCGCTCCTTGATGCGATCCCCCTGGTAGCTGAAAGCGAGTTGCGCGCCTTCCCGCTTCATCGCCTTGGCAATGCCGTAGGCAATGGAGCGGCTGCTCAGCAGGCCGGTGATCAGGATCTTCTTGTTGTCGAGAAAGCCCATGACAGTCCTCGCGTCGCGAAAGGCGACATTATAGCCGTGCGCAATGGGTCGCCGCGCCCGGGCCTGCGGCCGGGGTGCCGCAACGCCGCAGCGGAGACGTAAATCCGGTGCGGCGATTCGGCTACACTTGCCCGGAATGAAAGGGCTGAAAACAAGACTCCTGGCGTTGATGCTTCCGGTTGTCGTCGGGGCATGCGGCGGACCATGGAACAATCCCTATCCCGCCCGGGAAAGCGGCGAGAACATCCTTTACTCGGCATTTACCGAACGGCCGAAGCACCTCGATCCGGTGCAGTCTTACGCCGAGAACGAAGCGGTATTCACCGCCCAGATCTATACGCCGCCGCTCCAGTATCACTACCTCAAGCGCCCCTATGAACTCGTTCCCCTTGCCGCAGCGGAGGTTCCGCATCCCGTCTACCATGACGCGGCCGGCCGCCGGTTGCCGGACAGCGCGCCGGCGGAGCGTGTCGCCTACAGCATTTATGAAGTCCACGTGCGGCCGGGCGTGCTCTACCAGCCGCATCCGGCGTTCGCGAAAGATGAAAACGGGCGTTATCGTTACCACGACCTGAAGCCTGATGATCTGAAGCAGGTCTACGAGTTGCGCGACTTCAAACACACCGGCACGAGGGAACTGGTCGCGGATGATTTCGCGTTCGAGATCCGCCGGCTCGCCCATCCCCGCCTGCATTCGCCGATCTTCGGGCTGATGGGCGAATACATCGTCGGCCTGAAGGACTATGCGGCGAAGCTCCAGGAGGCGGCGAAGAAACTGCCTGCCGACGGCTACCTCGACCTGAGCAGCGTTCCGTTCGAGGGCGTGGAAGTCGTCGACAGCCATACCTACCGGATCAAGGTGAAAGGCAAGTATCCGCAGTTCGTCTACTGGCTGGCTATGCCGTTTTTCTCGCCGGTGCCGTGGGAGGCGGAGCGCTTCTATTCGCAGCCCGGCATGACCGACGGCAAGAATCTTTCGCTCGACTGGTATCCGGTCGGAACCGGCGCATACATGCTGACCGTGCATGACCCGAACCGGATGATGGTTCTGGAGCGCAATCCGAACTTCGCCGGTGAGCCTTATCCTTCCGAGGGCGAACCGGGCGACGAGCAGGCGGGATTGCTCCAGGACGCCGGCAAGCCGATGCCCTTCATCGACAAGGTGGTGTTCAGCCTGGAGAAGGAAAGCATTCCCTACTGGAACAAATTCCTGCAGGGCTACTACGACGCATCGGGCATAACTTCCGATGCGTTCGACCAGACCGTCCAGATGAACGCGGGCGGAGATGTGGTCCTGACGGACAGCATGCGCGAGCAGGACATCCAGTTGCAGACGTCGGTCGCGACTTCGATCATGTACATGGGATTCAATATGCTCGATCCGGTGGTTGGCGGTGAGTCGGAGCGCGCCCGCAAGCTGCGCCAGGCCATCTCCATCGCCCTGGACCAGGAAGAGTATGTGTCCATATTCACGAACGGGCGCGGCATCCCCGGACAGGGGCCGATTCCCCCGGGTATTTTTGGGTATCGTGAAGGCGAGGAGGGAATCAATCGCTACCTGTACGACTGGGTGAACGGTGAGCCCAGGCGCAAGTCCGTCGACTATGCGAAGAAGCTGCTCGCGGAGGCCGGTTATCGGGATGGCATCGACAAGGTGAACGGCAAACCGCTGATCATCTATTTCGACACCACGGCGAGCGGCGTGGGAGGGAAGTCCCGCATCGACTGGCTGACCAAGCAGTTCCAGAAGATAGACCTGCAGCTGGTGGTGCGCAGCAGCGACTTCAACCGCTTCCAGGACAAGGTTCGCAAGGGAACGGCGCAACTGTTCTTCTTCGGCTGGAATGCGGATTATCCCGATCCCGAGAATTTCCTGTTCCTGTTCCATGGACCGCAGAGCCGCACGCTGAAAAACGGGGAGAATGCCGCGAACTACCAGAATCCCCATTACGATCACTTGTTCGAGCGGATGCAAGTCATGGATAACGGCCCGGAAAGGCAGGCGCTGATCGACCAGATGGTGGAAATCCTCCGCCACGACGCACCGTGGATCTATGTGTTTCATCCCAAGGATTTCACCCTCGCGCATTCGTGGGTGTACAACCGCAAGCCGAACAAGATGGCGAACAACGGACTCAAGTATCAGCGCATCGATCCGCAGGCCCGGGAGAAGATGCGCGCGGCCTGGAATCATCCGGTGCTATGGCCGGTCGCGGTGCTGGTAGTGATCCTCGTCCTGGCGGCGGCGCCGGCTGTGGCCTCGTACCGCAGGCGCGAGCGCGCCCGAGGCAGGCTGGCGGCGGCATGAGGGGACGCCAATGATCCAATATCTTGTCCGCCGCATCCTCTACGCCATCCCGATCCTGATCGGCGTGAACCTGCTCACGTTCCTCTTGTTCTTCGTGGTGAATGCACCCGACGACATGGCGCGCATGCAGTTGGGCCAGAAGCGCGTCACCGACGAAGCGGTGCAGAAGTGGAAGCAGGAGCGCGGCTACGACAAGCCGCTGTTCTACAATCCGTCGGCGCAAGGCGCGGACAAGGTCACCAGTACGATTTTCTACGCGAAGTCCGTGCCGTTGTTCTGGTTCGATTTCGGCCACGCCGAGGACGGCCGCGATATCGCCCACGAAATCCGCGCGCGCATGGGGCCGAGCCTCGCCATCGCCCTGCCGGTCTTCGTGGCGGGAATGCTCGCCTATATCACGTTTGCGCTTCTGATGGCCTTGTTCAGGGGGACCTACATCGATACCGCAGGTGTCCTGCTGTGCGTCCTGGCGATGTCCATTTCCGGGCTGTTCTACATCATTGGCGGCCAGTTCGTGGTCAGCAAGCTCTGGAACCTGGTGCCGATATCGGGTTACGCCGACGGCCTGAGCGCCTGGAAATTTCTGCTGCTTCCGGCGCTGATAGGCATCATTGGCGGCGTTGGTGCCAGCACCCGGTGGTATCGCACCATTTTCCTGGAAGAGATCAACCGGGACTATGTGCGTACCGCACGCGCCAAGGGGCTGTCGGAAATGCGCGTGCTGTTCGGCCACGTGCTGCGTAACGCCATGATCCCGATCCTGACCGGCGCGGTGGTGGTGATTCCCCTGCTGTTTTTAGGCAGCCTGATCACCGAGTCGTTCTTTGCCATCCCGGGCCTGGGCAGCTATACGATTGATGCCATCAACAACCAGGACTTTGCCGTGGTGCGCGCCATGGTGTTCCTGGGGTCGGTGCTTTATATCGTCGGACTGATCCTGACCGACATTTCCTACACGCTGGCGGATCCCAGGATACGGTTGCAATGAACATGCCGTTCAAGCCTGTCCTGCTTTCGACCGACGCGCTGATCTTCCTGCTGGTCGCCGTGATCCTGTTCTTCGTCTGGTACATCCGCCGGCACGAGCACCTGCGCGCGCCCTGGAAAAAAGTTGCCCGCGACCGCAGGGGCATGGTGGCTGCGGTGGTCCTCGCAGGCTTTGTGATCGTCGGTCTGCTGGACTCGATGCATTTTCGTCCGCGCCTGGCCGCCGATACTTCGGGCAGGGCCGGCTATGCAATAGACGTTACCTCGGTTCTCGACGTTGCACTCGCTCCGCTGAGAACCCGCAGCGAAAAGACTTATTCGGCGCCGCTGGCAACCCATCTTTTTGCCAAGGAAACCGTCCAGCTTCCGGATGGAACCCAGGCCCGGGTATTCCCCCGGCTGGTTCACGGTGGCAGGCATCTCGCCAATCCCGACACCGACCGGGCTGGCGACATTACACGGCGCGCGATCACCGGTGTTGCCATCGCCGTGCTGGCCTGGAATGCGCTGCTCCTTATTACCGTCGCAGGCCTGGCGCACCGGGAACAGGCAAGGATGCAGGAAACCTGGCGCCGCTTATGGCACGGAGAAACGGAAACGCCCTGGCGGGAGATGCTGGTCACGATCGGTTTGCTTCTGACGGTGTTTGTGCCCATTGCAATTCTGGCGGCGAAGTATCACGTCCTCGGCACCGACAAGGTCGGCCAGGATGTGCTTTATCTCGCCTTGAAAAGCATCCGCACCGGCCTAGTGATCGGCACGCTGACCACGCTGGTAATGCTGCCGTTCGCGTTGCTGCTTGGCATCATGGCGGGTTACGTCAGGGGATGGGTGGACGACATCATCCAGTACGTCTATACGACTCTTAACTCGATTCCCGGCGTGCTGCTGATCGCCGCTTCAGTGCTGATGACCCAGGCGTACATGGACAGCCACCCGGAACTGTTCGAAACCGTTCAGCAGCGTGCCGATCTGCGGTTGCTGTTCCTGTGTCTGATACTGGGCGTGACCAGTTGGACGGGGTTGTGCAGGCTGCTGCGCGGCGAGTCCATGAAACTGCGTGAACTGGAATACGTGCAGGCTGCAAGGGCGTTCGGTGTTTCCAATTTCCGCATCATGACGCGCCACATCCTGCCCAATGTCATGCATATCGTGCTGATCGCGGTCGTCATGGACTTCAGCGGCCTGGTGCTAGCCGAGGCGGTCTTGTCGTATGTCGGCGTCGGCGTCGATCCAACCATGAACAGTTTCGGCACGATGATCAATGCCGCCCGACTGGAGATGGCGCGGGAGCCAATGGTGTGGTGGTCACTGGCCGCGGCCTTTGGTTTCATGCTCATGCTGGTGCTGTCGGCGAACCTGTTTGCCGATGCGGTGCGCGATGCCTTCGATCCGCGCATACGCGGCCGCCTGGCGTCGCCGGCGTTCCTCTCCAAGTATTTTCGCGCGGCTCGGGGCTGACAGCGCCCATGGGCAAGAAACTTCTGGAAGTCGACAACCTGCGCACCTGGGTGGAAGGCAGCGAAGGCGTGGTGCGCGCGGTCGACGGCCTGTCCTTCAGCGTGGCTCGGGGCGAGACCTTCGTCCTGCTCGGCGAATCCGGTTGCGGCAAGTCGATGACGGCCCTGTCGATCGCGCGGCTGCTGCCGGACGCCGCCGGGGTTGTTTCGGGCACGGTGTGCCTGGACGGCCAGGACCTGCTGCAGTTGCCGGAATCGTCGATGCGAGACGTACGCGGCGGGCGCATCGGCATGATCTTTCAGGAGCCCGGCACCAGCCTCAATCCGGTGATGACCGTCGGCTCCCAGATTGCGGAAGTTCTGGCGCGGCACACCGCGTTGCGCGGCGGTGCCATCGGCAGGAGGGTGATCGAACTGCTGGAGGCCGTGGGACTTCCCGATCCGAAGAGCCGGGTGGACGAATATCCGTTCCAGCTTTCCGGCGGCATGAAGCAGCGGGTCATGATCGCGATCGCCATCGCCTGTGAGCCCGCGCTCCTGATTGCCGACGAGCCCACTACAGCACTGGACGTGACCATCCAGGCGCAGGTTCTCGCATTGCTGCGGGAACTGCAGGGCCGCATGGGCATGTCGATTCTGCTGATCACCCACGACCTCGGCGTGGTCTCGGAGATGGCCCATCATGTCGCCGTGATGTACGCCGGCGAGATCGTGGAGACCGCGCAGCGGGACGAGTTTTTCCGCAATCCCGCGCATCCTTATTCGCGCAAGCTTTTCGCTTCCCTGCCGAGCCGGCAGGCCAGGGACAAGTCCCTGGCGGTCATTCGCGGACGCGTTCCTTCGCTCGCGCAGGAATTCCACGGCTGCCGCTTCACCGACCGCTGCGATTACGCCTGGGAGCGTTGCCGCGAGGCGGCACCGGCATGGACTGTGATCGGACCGGAGCAGGGCGTGCGCTGTCACCTTTATGCCGAAGGGGCGAGGGGAGACGGGCGAGTGGAGAGGGAAAAGCCTGGTGAAGGCGTGAGGGAAGTATTGGACGGGGGCGTTCCCTCGTCCCTCGCCTCTGGTCTCCCGCCCCTCCTCGAGGTCAGCGACCTCAAGATCCACTTCCCGATCCGCAAGGGAATCCTCAAGCGCGTGGTCGGCCATGTGAAAGCCGTGGACGGCGTCTCGCTCTCGGTGGCGGCCGGCCGCACGCTCGCCCTGGTGGGGGAATCCGGTTCGGGCAAGACCACTGTCGGCAAGGCAATCGTGCGGTTGTTGCCGCCGACCGAGGGTTGCGTACGCTTCGAGGGCATCGACCTTTCCGCGATCACATCTCGCGAATTGCGTGCGCGCCGGCGGGATTTCCAGGTGATTTTCCAGGATCCCTACAGCTCCCTGAACCCGCGCATGCGCGTTCTGGATATTGTCGAAGAAGGGATGACGGCGCTCGGTGTCGGCGGCGACAGGCAGTCGCGGGCCGCCAGAGTCGATGCGGTACTTGCGCAGGTCGGCCTGGGTGTTGAAATGAAATACCGCTATCCGCATGAATTCTCGGGCGGCCAGCGCCAGCGCATCGCCATTGCCCGGGTGATTGCCGTGGAGCCGAAACTGATCGTCTGCGACGAGCCGACCAGCGCGCTCGATGTTTCGGTCCAGGCCCAGATCCTGAACCTGCTGCAGGACCTGCAACGGCGGCTTGGCATCGCCTACCTGTTCATCACCCATAACATGTCGGTCGTCGAATTCCTGGCCCACGAAGTTGCGGTGATGTACCAGGGACGCATTGTCGAGCATGGCAGCGCGGACGAAGTCCTGGGCAATCCCAAGCATTCCTATACGCAGGCATTGCTGTCCGCCGTTCCTGCTCTTGACGCAGCCACCGGCCGCGAAGTCATCCGCCTCTAGGTTTCCGTAGTTTTCGCAACAGCGCACCCGCGCGCCTATCGTGCTGGAATGTTGCGGCGCAAAGGGTTATGTCGCGAACGCTGAGTCTGATATGTCCCCGGCGAGGATGCATCCCCGCACACCAGCCGCTACCATGTCTGGATAGCTGCGGAAATCGCGCGATTGAAACTCCGGGAGGATGTGCATGGAACAGCAGATTTTTGGCTTCGCGGGAGTCGGCCGCATGGGTTCGCTGATGGCGCCGCGCCTGCTGGCCGCCGGGCACAGCGTGCATGTATTCGATGTCAGCAATGATTCGGTTGCCGCGATGGAAAAGCTCGGCGCGACGCGCGCCGCGTCGATGGCCGAACTGGGCAACAAGACCGACACGGTTTTTCTCAGCCTGCCAAATCCGGAGATCGTGAACAGCGCGACCCTGGGCAAGGACGGACTGATCGAAGGCAGGCGCGTAAAGCGGGTGGTGGATTTTTCGACGATCGGGCCGCGCATGGCGGGAATTGTTGCCAGGGCGATTGCAGTCCGTGACATGGTATACGTGGATGCACCCGTCAGCGGCGGGCTCAAGGGTGCGAGAGAGGGGACGCTTGCGGTGATGATCGCGTGTTCCAAAGCGGTTTATGCCGAGATGGAGCCGGTGCTGAAAATCTTCGGTAAGCCGTTTCATCTCGGCGAAGTGGCCGGCCAGGCCCAGACCATGAAGCTGGCCAATAACCTGCTCTCCGCAGCCGCAATCGCCTTGTCTTCCGAAGCCATGGTGATGGGCGTGAAGGCCGGGCTCGATCCGAAGATCATGCTGGACGTTCTAAATATCAGCACCGGCCGCAACAGCGCCACCCAGGACAAGTTCCCGCGCTCGATCCTGCCCGGCACTTTCGATTTCGGTTTCGCCACGGGCCTGTCCTACAAGGACGTCAAGCTCTGCATCGACGAAGCGGAGGCGATGGGCGTGCCGATGATTTGCGGCGCCGCCGTGCGGCAGATGCTCGCCGTCACCAATGCGATGTACGGCGCGGACTCGGATTTCACTTCCATGTGCCGCGTGGTTGAATCCTGGGCAGGTGTGGAAGTGCGCGGCTGATCCGATAGCCCAATTCCGCATCCGGATTTCCTGCACAGGGAGACGACCATGTCCACAGCAACGCAACCGATGTGCGGACCCGCGCTGCTCGAAGCGCATGAAAACAGACCAAAGGAGAAGCAACGTGAATGACGACTTGTTCAAAAAAGGCCTCGAAATCCGCAAATCCGTGCTGGGCGCTGAATATGTGGAGAAGTCCCTGGCCGCGGCCGACGATTTCAACATGCCGATGCAAAGGTTGACGACTGAATATTGCTGGGGCGCGGTCTGGGGCCGGGAAGAGGGATTGCCGAAGAAAACCCGCAGCATGCTCAATCTCGCCATGCTGTCCGCGCTGAACCGGCCGCATGAACTGAAAATGCACATCGGCGGCGCCCTGCGCAACGGGGTGACCAAGGCCGAGATCCGCGAGGTGCTGCTGCAGGTGGCGATCTACTGCGGCATTCCGGCGGGCGTCGATGCCTTCCGGGTTGCGAAGGAAGCCATTGCCGAATTCGAGAAGAACGAAAAGAAGTAGCGCCGGCAACGATCAGCGACGGAGAGCCGGGCCATGACCAAAGACACCTACGAAGTCCATGCAATCAAGAACGCGCGCTTGTCGCGCCGTTCGCCGGAAAATTTCATTGGCGGCGACGAGCACGATTCGGAGATGCCGCTGAATTACTACGTCTGGGTGATTTCGAACGGGGCACGCAGCATCGTGGTGGACACCGGCTTCGGCGAAGAGATGGCGAATAAACGCGGCAGGCAGATCGTCAGGCCGGTCGCCGAAGGCGTGAAAGACCTCGGGATCGCGCCGGGAAGCGTCAAGGACGTGATCATCACCCACATGCACTACGATCATGCCAGCCGGGGAGATGGCGGTCGAAAGGCCGCGCGTCGAAATTTTCCGCATCGGGCAGCTTGTTTCAAGCACATGATTTGGTTTCGGAATCGGTCGAATCTGACATTTGGTAGATTTGACGAAGGATTTTCACTGGGCTAGCGTGAAGTCCGTTCCCCACAATGGCGTGCGATACAACGTGCTCAAATCCGTGACCCTCAAGCTTCCGCCCAAGCTCAAAGCCCGCATTGTCAGGGAGGCGAAGCAAAAAGGAAGAACGCCTGAACGCTGGATGCTCGATGCCGTCGAGCGCGAGCTAGAGCGCCGGGAACGACTTATCTCCTACGTGAAAACAGCGCAGCGTGCGGGGATAGCCATGGACCCTGTCGGGGAAATTGATGCCCGCCAGCAGATGCGCTTCTGGCTGGATCAGCTCGCAGCGACCAATCCGGGCGCCAAGGTCACGCGCCTGAAACCGCGGAAGAACACGCGTTCGGGCTGAGCCCGGACATCTTCAGGCGGGTGCCGGCTCGCCCGGCGCGAAATCCAGTTCGACCCTGGCGCCGCTGGGGTCGAAGCAGAACAACTGCCAGACGCCGGAGTCGGGTTGCTTGCGCAAGTCGTACTTGATGCCCTGACCCTTAAGCATTGCGACCGTAGCCGGCAGGTTCGACGCCGAGAAGGCCATGTGGTCCAGCACTCCAGCCGGTTGCGCAGGTAGCGGACGCCCGGCAATCACGTGCAGGACCGGCTGGCCGCCGGCGTAAAGCCATGCCCCCGGAAATCCGAGCGGCGGACGGAGCCCTTCCTTCAATCCCAGCACGTCGATATAAAACTTCCTCGTCGCGTCGAGATCAGCGGTGAGCACGGTGAAATGGTTCATTCCGTCTATGGCCATAAGAAGCTCCGTGAAATGCCGTAAGTGCCGTGACTATCGTGACTGTCGCAACAACCCGGAATAGCGCGACTGCTTTCTGTCGGCGTCAGGCTCGATAGCGCCAATCGTCAGACGAGAGAGGTCAGACGCGGCAGTCACGATAGTCACGGCATTTCCGACCGTCACGCGATCTTCTGCTTCGCTTCGTCGTTGAGAATGTGCTGGCGCTTGTCCAGCCACCAGCCGTATTGCTGTGGCCAGGCCTCGTATTCGCCCTGCGCACCAAGGACGACTTGCGCGTGGAGTGCCCAGTTCGGGTTGTATAGCGACTGGCGGCCGATGGCGATGAGATCGCATTGGTCGTCCAGCAGGATCTGTTCCGCCTGCTTGCCGTCGAGGATCAGGCCCACCGCCATGGTCTTGAGCGAAGTTTCCTTTTTCACGCGCTCCGCGAAAGGAACCTGGAAACCGGGTCCGCGCTTGATGCGCGCCGCCGTTGCGGATCCCAGCAGCCCCCCGGATGAGCAATCGAGCACGTCCACGCCACGCACAGCGAGTTCCTTCGCCAGCGTCACCGTGTCGTCCAGCGTCCATCCACCTTCAATACCATCCACTGAGGAGACCCGCACGAACAGCGGCTTGTCCTGCGGCCATGCAGCGCGCAGTACCTCGGCGAGTTCGAGGGTGAAGCGCATGCGCCCCTTGAGGTCGCCGCCGTACGGGTCGGTGCGTTTGTTGGAAAGAGGAGAAAGGAAGGAGTGGCCCAGGTAGCCGTGAGCCGAGTGCATTTCGATGACTTCGAATCCGGCAGCCAGGGAGCGCAATGCGGCCAGGCGCCACTGATCATGCAGTGCTTTGATATCGGCAATCGAAAGTTCATGCGGGACCAGCCAGCCGGTATCCATCGCGATCGGGCTGGGCGCCACAATGTGCCAGGCGCCTTCGCCGCGGGCGCGGTCGGTGTCGTTGATCGGACCGTTGCCATGCCACGGGCGCTGCATCGATGCCTTGCGCCCCGCGTGTGCCAGTTGGATGGCGGGAACCGAGTTCTGGGACTTGATGAAATCGGTGATGCGCTTCAAGGGGGCGACGTGCGCATCGGACCAGATACCCAGGTCGCCATGCGTGATGCGGCCATTGGCCTCCACGGCTGCAGCCTCGGTAAACACCAGTCCGGCGCCACCGGCCGCCATCTTGCCCAGATGAACGAAGTGCCAGTCGCCGGCAAAGCCGTCCGCGGCCGAGTATTGGCACATGGGGGAAACGACGACGCGGTTCTTGAGCGTTACCCCTCGCAGCCGGAGCGGCGAGAAGAGCAGAGGTACGGATGACATGGAATCCCTTTCTGAAGCGTGCGTCGGTGCGGCGGCCTGATGGCCGTGAAAAACGGAACTTACCCTGCCGCTGGCTGCAAGGCCAAGCA
>CAYODB010000096.1:12567-13901 GCA_964402495.1 uncultured Bordetella sp. | reverse complement strand
GGGCTAGGGGCTAGGGGCTATAGGAAGTCTAATCTCTTTTTTCTTTATCTTTAGTTCGTCTTTCCTCTCGCCTCTGGCCTGGTGCCTCTCATTTTCTATTCTTGACATCGCGGCATCATTTCCATGATACTGGAAATATGAAAACAAACGACGCGATCCAGAGACTTGCCGCCCTGGCCCAGGCCACGCGCCTGGATATTTACCGGCTACTAGTCCAGAACGGCCCGGACGGGCTGGCCGCTACCGCCATCGCGGAAAAACTGGGCCTGCCGAACGCCACGCTCTCTTTCCATATCAAGGGGCTGACGCAGGCGGGACTGGTGAGCGCCCGGCAGGACGGCCGCTTCATTTACTACGCGGCCAACTATCCGGCGATGAACGCGCTGGTGGATTTCCTGACGGAGAACTGCTGTGGCGGCGGCGACTGTGGCGTCGTTTGCGAACCCGTAAAAACCTCAAAAAGGAAATCCGCATGAAACGCTTCCACGTGCATGTATCCGTCGACGATCTTGCCTCCAACATTCGCTTCTACAACTCTCTGTTCGGCGCGGAACCATCCGTTGTCAAGGACGACTACGCCAAATGGATGCTCGATGACCCCAGGGTCAATTTCTCCATTTCCCGCCGTGGCGATTCTTCCGGAGTGAATCATCTCGGCATCCAGGTCGAGAGTGACGAGGAACTGCACGAGATGCGCAAGAACCTGGAGCGGGCAGGTCGCCCCATTCTCGATCAGGAGAATGCGGCCTGCTGTTACTCGGCATCGAACAAGCACTGGGTGCAGGATCCGCAGGGTATCGCCTGGGAAACCTTCCATAGCCTGTCGAGCATCCCCGTCTTCGGCAAGGACACGCAATCGAACCTGCAGAGAATTCCGGTGAAGGCGGCAGCCTGCTGCGTGCCCAAAATCGACTGAGGCTGTCATGGCGGAACAGATCTACAACGTGCTGTTTCTCTGCACCGGCAATTCGGCGCGCAGCATCATGGCGGAAGCCATCCTGAATCACGCGGGACACGGGCGCTTTCGCGCTTTCAGCGCCGGCAGCCACCCCTCGGGGAAAGTGAATCCCCTCACGCTGGACCTGCTCGCCCGATCGCATCTTCCGATCGAAGGTCTGCGCAGCAAGCCCTGGGACGAATTTGCGGCCACTGGCGCCCCCGTGCTGGATTTCATATTCACCGTCTGCGACAACGCGGCCGGAGAAGCCTGTCCCGTTTGGCCGGGAAAGCCCATCTCGGCCCACTGGGGTGTCGAAGATCCCGCCGCGGTCGACGGCAGCGATGAACAGAAACGGCGCGCCTTCACCACGGCCTTCAACCAGCTTCGCAACCGC
>CAYODB010000096.1:0-12557 GCA_964402495.1 uncultured Bordetella sp. | reverse complement strand
GCAACCGCATCAACATGTTTGCCAGCCTGCCGCTTGAGAAACTCGACGGGCTCGCCATCAGAAAAAAGCCGGACGAGATCGGCAAGGCATGACCGCCTCGCTCTCCAGGCAGCTCGCAGCGGAGTTTGCCGGGACCGCTCTATTGCTCGCGACTGTGGTGGGCTCGGGCATCATGGGCGAGCGCCTGGCCGGCGGCAATGCCGCCGTCACGCTGCTGGCCAACTCAGTGGCAACCGGTGCGGTTCTCTATGCCCTGATCGTTGCCTTCTGCAAGGTGTCCGGCGCGCATTTCAATCCGCTGGTCACCCTGTGTGCCGCGTGGCTTGGCGAACTGTCATGGCGGCGTGTCGGCCCTTTTATCGCGGTCCAGTCTGCGGGGGCGGTGGCGGGTGTCGTGCTGGCACACTGGATGTTCGAACTGCCTGCTGTCTCTGCATCGCAACACGTTCGCGCAGGCTATGCGCAAATGGGCAGCGAACTGTTGGCGACATTCGGATTGCTGACAGTCGTTCTGAACTGCGGCCGTCATCGGCCCGATTCGGTTGCTGCGGCAGTGGGTTTTTACATCGCTGCAGCCTACTGGTTTACGGCTTCGACCTCCTTCGCCAATCCCGTGGTCACCGTTGCGCGCAGCCTGACCGACAGCTTCTCCGGTATTCGTCCCATTGACGTGCCGGGTTTCATTGCCGCCCAGGCCGCCGGCGGTTTGCTGGCCGCCCTGTTCTACCGCTGGATGATTGGCCCCCTGCCCCCATCCGACGCTTCGGAGGAGCAAAGGCTCGCGTGACGACGGTGATTCGCAACGCGGCTCCGGAGGACTGGGAAGGGGTGAAAGCCCTCCTGATTCGCTGTGCCCTGCCTGTCGACGGGGCGAGGGATCATTTCGCGAACTTTCTGCTCGCCTGCGACGATGCCCGCCTCATTGCCTGCGGCGGGCTCAAGTTTTACGGGGAAGTTGCCTTGCTGCGTTCCGTCGCGGTCGATCCCGGCCATCGCGGCCGCGGCCTCGGCAAATCCCTGGTCGACGCGTTGCTGGCCACCGCTTCAAGCCGGCGCACCGGCAGCATTGTCCTTCTCACGACAACGGCGGCGGATTATTTCCCTCGGATGGGTTTCACGGCCGTGACGAGGAATTCATTGCCGGAAGGCGTGATGGCTTCGGAGGAATTCAAAGGCGCCTGTCCCGATACGGCGACGGCGATGCTGATGAAGCTTGGGTAAGGGGCTAAGGGCCAGGCAATTGCAGCCGTGAAGCGCGTCCCGCCAGACACTCGTCACTCGTAACCGGTCACCTGTCACTGCTCTTTTCACCGCTTCCGCTGAAGCGCGATAGTCGAAATCGTCGCCGGCCGCGGGGAAGGTGCAGGAGCGGGCGCATCCGCGGCACGCAATTCGGCAAGCGCGCCGCGCAACACGCGCGCAGCAGACCGCAGGAAAAGCACCGCAAGCGCGAAGCCGATCAGCAGGTCGGGCCAGCCGGAGCCGGTCCGCCACACGCCGATCGCCGCAATGCCGACCGCGATGTTGGAAGCGATGTCATTGCGCGAACACTCCCAGACCGAACTCATGTTGATGTCGTCGTGGCGGTGGCGGGTCAGCAGCAAGAGGCAGAAGCCGTTGGCAGCCAGCGCAACCACGCTGATCACGCCCATGGTCTGGAATACCGGCACGACGGGGAATGCGAGCTTGTAAACGACTTGGCCGAGCACGGCGACGCCGGCGAGCAGAATCAGCGAGCCCTTGAACAGCGCGACGCGGGCCTTGATCCGGGCGCCGCGCGAAACGGCGTAGAGACTGACCGCATAGGTCAGCGCATCACCGAGATTGTCGAGGGAATCGGACAGCAAAGCGGTCGAGCTCGCCATCAGGCCGGCCGCCAGCACCACCACGAACATGACCGCGTTGATGCCCAGGACAGCCTTCAGGGTCGCCGACTGGCGCCCCCTCAGCGCATCGATCGCACAAGCCTTGTCTTCGCAGCAGTTATCCATCGGTAAAGGATAGCTCGGACTCGAAAATTAAGGCAAGAAGATCGGGACCCTTTTAAGCCGGATCGGGACCGCTGTGTGGACAGGATAGAGAAAAAAGGCAGCGAAAAAGACGACTAGGTGCCCGGCGATGACTGCCGCAATTGCTTCACGAGGATAGCCAGCTCGGACGATCGCGTAAGCAACTACGACGGTTTCGAAAAACTCGACGGCGGTTCCGCCGAACGACGCGATGAAGGGCTGAAGCATGCATACAAATGTTTAATTGCCGTGACTGGCCGGGCGTGCGTTATTCGAAGCCTGAGGTCGCTGATGTAATGCAGCCGTTGCCGAATCCTATCCATTTTTCGTTCGACCATGGCGCAAAATGAACGGAACTTTAAACGAAAAACTCATCATGAATGCCCACCAGTTGTCCGACTGGGTACACACGCCCCCCCATTCGCCCCATATCCCCGTAGACCGATCAGAGTTTGAAAGTGTAGCGAAGGAAAAAATCCTCATCCTTCTGCCTTTGCGCAGCGCCGACCAGCGGATCCTTCTCCTCTCGCGAACGCACTCGTGCCGTAAACGTATGGCGTTTGTCGATCTGCCATTCATAACGGACTTCGCTCAGCACTTCGTTGTTGCGAAAGTCGGGGGATATGAGCCAGCCGTCATCGGCGCGCCCATGCTGAAGGGCAAAGCTGTGCCCAGGCCACAAGTCGAGGATACTCAGTTGCACCTGCCAGGCCAATCCCCCGGCTGCGCCGGATGCTCCTGACCCGATTGCCGCGGCATCAGGCGTGTTGGGCGCATAACCCAACTCGGCCCCCAGGAGCAACTTCGTGCCGCGTGAACCAACAGGCCATTGCACGGTCAGCCGGCCGACGAAAGCAAGATAGTCCTCCTCGCTCCCCGGGGGCCCGCCCGTCGTGTTCAGTGCACGCGGCAGATAGTTGATATCGAAACCGCGCTGCACGATCGCTCCGCTGGGCTCGAGATTTTCCAGCGCCGCAAAGTAACTCACGCGGGATGCCGGATCCCCGAACGCAAGGGGCGGCAATCGGACGTTCGTTGAGCCATCGCTGGCGTTGTATTGAAGGATGACGTGCCCGTTCCAGCCCTCGCTCGCGAGATAGCGCACATGCGCGCCGTCTGTCCATGTGATGTCGACATTCGGGCTGTCGCTTCGATCCAGTGAGCCGCCGGCGAGTCCTGCGAGTTCGAAGGCCGTCTGCAAACGCCCGACCGCAACCTCCCAGCGGGGCGATGGCGTATAGCCAACGAATAGCTCGTCGACCGTGGCGTCGCCGGCGCGAAGACCATCGCTGTCCGGGATGGAGTCGAAGAATTCGAAGTGCGTGTGATTATTCCGTGTCGAATACCGGCCCGCGAGGCGAACCGTAGCGGAGAACTGCGCGCAAGGCCGCCAGTTCAATCCGCCGCGGATCCGCCCGACAAACTGATCATAGTCGTCACTGAGACCGTCTCGGTCGTCCCGCTGCGCCGCATAGTAACCGCCGCGAAAATCGCCGATGGCGTCAACAGTCGACGACAACGGAATGTCACCGAGCGCTGATGTGGCGATCAGTGTCACAACCGTCGTCAGAACAATCCGCCCCAGGAGCAATGCCGAATTCGTACGCATCATTCACGAAGCCGGAGGCCAGCCATGCGGTTCGTCCTGGCAATGCATGCACCATGCGTAAAGCGCGTCATAACGACGATCCCGTGCTTCAACATTTCATGATGATTCAGAAACTGATCAGATAACCCCAACGATACGGCATACAGGCCCGCCGATTCGGGTGTCAGGTCGAGTCTGGACGTATCGGCACCTCTGACGATTCTGGCCAATAGCAGCAGGGCGGGTTCGGCTAGGCGATACTTCCCGACGAAGGCATCGAAGCTGCAGTATTCGCCGGTGTGCGTCAACTCGACGCCGGAACGTCGTAGGGAATCGCGCCTGTTTCCCCTGCCACACGCAGCACTTCGTTTGAGGATACGAGCAGAAACTCCGGCTCCTTGTCGATGAAGCGCATGATCAGCCAGGGACAGGCAACACGGTCGACCTTCGGCCGCTCCCGCGTGATCCATTTCATTGCGGGGGCGCTCCGCCCCACGAAAAATCATCAAAAACCGAGACGCTATCTGCCTTGGTCCAGACCCCAACCGTGCCCGGGCCGGCAATATGATCGTCTTCCAGGTCGATGTACTTCTTTCCGTCGAGAGAGACTTTGATCCTTTTTCCATTGAATTCGACACGCAGCGTGTGCCAGGCGTTGACGGCGACGGGCGCGTTCACGTACAGGATGGTGCGGCGGCTGCCACGCGTAGTGTGATACAGGGAGAGATTGTTCTCCAGGGCATTGGCACGGGCGACATAGTAGTTATCGCCATCTTTCCAGCGCCACACCACGCCGCCGGCCTGATCTTCCTTGCCTTGCAGGGGCTTGAACTTCGCCTCGACGAACCCGTCGGCAATGCCCACGCCCTGCCTCACGCACCATGGATAAGTCCCGCTGCCGGATTGCCTCAGGACGTTCGGCCTGCTCGGGGCCGTCGCATCGGACTCAACTGTCCACTTAGGCGACCCTCGACCCGTAACGCCGCATACCCATCCCGCCGCCAGGGCGCCCGCTTGATACTCATCGAAGCCAATGGTTTCAGCCGCGACATCCAAGGCGACCAGCGCCATGACTACGATCAGTGCGTTGCGTTTCATCCCGATCTCGCTCCTCAATTGCCCGACTGCGTGACGAGCGCCGCTTTAAGTCCTTTCGCGAGCTCCTGTGCCGGTCCTACTCCCCAATATTGGAGGAATACATAGCGGGGCGATTCGCCGATCATGAGGTTGTGGATCGCCACGATATTGATGTTTGCCCGGCGCAGGGCCTTGAGGACACCCTGTACTTCATCCTCCAGCATTGACTTCGTTCTCGAGCAGGACGATGTCGCCCATGACCATGGCGTGGTCGCCGGCACGGGTAAAGGCAGCCCAGGCGGTGAGGCCCTGATCGGGGACCAGCCGCGTGCGGCCAACGATCGCCTGGAAATCCTTGCGCGGGAAGTTGACCTTGAACACGCCCTCCTTCTGATTCAGCGTGCCCTTGAGGCCGGTAAGCTGCTCGATTCGGTCCGGGTCCGGTCCGGCGTCGGCCGCAAACGCTGCAGGAACCAGCCACAGGGTCGTGGCAACGAGCAGCCAGGAAAAATGACTGTGATTCGATTTCATGGATTTAACCCCCAGGAAAGCTGGAAGTTACTTTGCCGCGATGGCTTGGCCGGTCTCCAGGTCGTAGCGAACCTCCTTCACCTTGCCCTGATCGGCGACCAGCACCAGCAGAACCGGCCGTCCGTTCTTCACTTCCGGGATTGCGGAGAACACCTTGCCCTTTTGCTGTTTTTGGGCGGTGTCAATGTAATCAGCCAGTGACCGCCTGGAGAGGGAAATCAGCATCAAGTGTCCGGAAGCGCGGGCCACATGGGGGATGTCCTGGAACACTTCAGCGTGCGGTGCCCAGGGCGATTGTTCCGGGCTGCCGCTGAGTTCCTTCAGGACGTTATGTTCCGGATCTTCGGCGAGGCCCCTTTCCGCCGTGTATACCGAAAGGGACAGCTTCTTGTCGTCATCGAGTTCGTACTTCGCAGAGATGGCCGCCTCGCCGCCTTTGGTAAGTTGCCGGATGCCTTCGGCCATCCCTACCTGGCTGTTGTTCAGGACATTCAGAAGCGCGCCGGTTTCCTCATCGTTGTATTGCTTTGCCAGCGAAATTTGGGATGCGATAACTGCGAGGCCGGCACAAAGCAGCACGGCACCGAACATCCGCAGCCTGGATGGAATTTGACGGAACATATAAGCCTCCTTGGGTTTTGTTAAGAATTCACATGGGTCGCTCATGGCCTGGGAGCCAGTCGTCCCTTCCTGTTAAAGATCGCTCCGCACGGCGGGGCCGATGGCAACCGACATGGGCAGTTGCCTGGCAAGTCATATCCATAACATAATTGTAGGGACTATAACCCTACGAACTAGTTCCCGTGGCGTCCGAACTCAAATCCAGCGGGCCGGCGTGGCTGCTCTTTGTCCTCAGCTTGCAGGGCCAGCAACCGGCCGTACGTATGCGCGTCTGGCGTGCGCTCAAGGCGCTCGGTACAGGTGTATTGCGCGACGGAGTGTATGTACTTCCGAATCGCCCGGAATTCCTGGAGCCGCTAGGGGCACAGGCCGAAGAGGTGACGGCTTCGGGCGGCAGCGCGCAGATTCTCGAGGTGGGAGCGCGCGATAAATTGCAGGAGGCCGAGTTCCGGGAATTGTTCGACAGGACCCCGGACTACGAAAAGCTCATGCAGGAAATTCGCGAGACGGGCAAGGCGCTTGCCAAGACAGACACCGGCCTTACGTCTTCCAGGTTGGCGCGACTCTGGCGGGATTTTGAAATGGTCTCTCAGCAAGACTTTTTCCCGGGCGCGGCGCGCGACCAGACGCGAGACGCGCTGGCGGCTCTGGCCGCGACCGCCAATGCATTGCTTTCACCCGATGAACCGCACGCCGCAGCCGGGCAGATCCGGCGCCTCGACATCGCGAAGTACCGGGGCCGAACATGGGCGACACGTGCCCGTCCATGGGCGGATCGCCTGGCCAGCGCGTGGCTGATCAAGCGGTTCATCGATCCGCGCGCAAAGTTTATATGGTTGAAGAATCCCGGGGATTGCGAGAAAAGCGCCGTGGGCTACGATTTCAACGGGGCTGAATTCACGCATATCGGGGGCAAGGTGACCTTCGAGGTACTGCTGGCGAGCTTCGGACTCGAGGACGACGCCGCACTCGTTAAGATCGGCAGCCTGATTCACTATCTTGATGTGGGGGGCCTGCCAGTGTCCGAGGCGGCCGGGCTGGAGGCCATGCTTCGAGGTGCGCAGCAGCTCCTGGCCAATGACGACGATTTGATGAACGAAGCCGGAAAACTGTTCGAGATGCTCCATGTCCATTACACCGCCAGCGCCTGAAACCGCCACCATTGATGCCGACCCGGATCAGGGGTCCCGCGCTACTTCGCGCAACTGCAAACTTCTTCCTCGTGAGCTGAAGCTCAACGGTAAACCAGCACCGGGATCTTGGAGTGCGTCAGCACTTTCTGCGTGACGCTGCCCATGAGCAGCCCGGCCAAGCCACGGCGGCCGTGCGAGGCCATGAAGATCACATCGCACTTGTGTTTTTTTGCTGCGCTGATGATTCCTTCGTGCGGCACGTTGGCCTTGGTCACCACCGAATCAAAGGGAACGCCCGCTGCTTTGGCCAGCTTGCCGATCGCGTCGCACTGGCGCTGTCCCGCTTCACGTACGCTCCGATCGAACCGGTTAATTGTCTGCTGGTCGATCACATAGGTTTCGCTATAGATTGCCGGCAGCAGCTCTTCGATTGCGTGATAGGCGGTGACTTTGGCGCCGCTCTCTTTTGCGAATTTGATACCGGCCTTGACGGCCTTGTTGGCAATCGGTGAACCGTCGGTCGGAATCAGAATGTGCTTGAACATGAGTTCTCCTTCAGAAGGGATGGTGGCAGGATTGAACGGGAAAAAGACCGGCGGAGCGCTCATAACCATCCCCCGCTAAAGCCCGCTCGCCGCAAGCCGCTGGCGATGTATGGGCACTTTTGCATCGATCGCCATAACAAGCCGGTACGATAATTTTCGATCATCAAGATGATCGGTCCCTGATTGATCCCGAAGTGCCACGGCGATACCCAGCAGTGGGGTTTGACGGATTTGCCGGGGTAGGTCGGGTTAAAAGACGCTTTGAAGCCGTAAGGGTTGGACTCTGTCAATTTGACGTGATGAACACAGTAGTCGAGAGCGGGCACTACGATCTCGGGCGCGAACGGCAGCGATGCCGCCACAGCCCACGGCGCGATGGTGCCATCGTCGGGTCCGTATGGCACGCCGCGGGCGACGTAATCGAAGAAAGTGCGCTCAATGCCGCCCACTTTAATGATGCCGGGGCCAGGGCCCTCACTTGCGGTCAATCCCCAGCAATGGCGGCCATAGCCCGTGAAATTGAGCGGGTTGATGATCGCGTATTGCTGTTGCACATATGTCGCGCGGCGGCTGTTCTCGAAATAGTCGATGCGCTTGCCGCGCATGAAGGCGTCCTGAATGCCGCGAAAGTCGATCCAGACATGCGAGAGCTGGTGCGTGAACAACGACCCGGCGTAGAGATATTCATATCCATAACAGGTTTCCCACCGGTAGGTAGAAGCCCATGCCGCGTAACTGCTCTCGGGCAGCGGATGAGTCGGCGAACCCAGCCCCAGCATGTACAACAGCAGCGCTTCGTCGTAACCTTCCCACCGGTATTTGAGGAATCCGCCTTCGGGCGTCCAGCCGTGTGTAACCGTTGCGCCCTGATTCTGCGCCCATTGCCAATCTGCGCGACGGTAAAGCGCGTCAGCGAGGGAGCGGATTTCATGTTCGCCGGCCGTGTCCGCGTCAAAATAATTGCCCGCGGTCAACGCACCCGCCAGCAGGAAGGCGCTATCGATCGTCGACAGTTCGCATTGCCGGGCGCGGCGACCGGTGCGCATGTCGAGAAAATGATAATAGAAGCCCCTATAGCCGGTAGCGTCGGGTTCAGGGCCTTGCGGGCTGTTCCAGAAAAACCGCAGGGTGTTCAGCGTTCGTTCCACTGCGGCGGCGCGCGGCATGAATCCACGCTCGACACCGACCGGATAGCAGGCTAACGCGAGGCCGGTGGCGGCGATGCTCGCGGGCCAATCCGACTCGTTCTTGTCGATCACAAGTCCGTTAGCGGGATTCGCCTCATGCAGAAAGTAGCCAAATGATTCGCGCTGCAGTTTTTCCAGCTCGGCTTCGACGGTCAGTTTCTTCATCCGCTCTCGCTTTGCTGCCGCTGCTCCACGGCTGGGGCGTCGGGACAGGCTGGAACCGGACCTGATTCCGGCGCAGTCTCGGTGAAAACTGGCGAGAAGCCTCCTCCCGGGATGCGGAAGTTTGTCGTCTGGCCCTGATAGAGTCGTGCCGTGACGAACTGTACTGCGCCGTCATACACGTAGTTGCGCACGTCAAACATGAGCGCATGCGGCGTTTTCTGGACCGCGATCAGGCGCTCTCCCGGAGCTACGTTGCATGGATAGGGCTCCGGTTCCTGGATTCGATCATGGTTTTTCCTCGAGATGGTGCCTGCGCCGTCATCGAGCGAGCGTCGTGTCGACAATGGCTTGCGCCTCTTCCACGATGCGGCGCAGATGATCCGCGCCGCGAAAACTTTCCGCGTAGATTTTGTAGAGGTCCTCAGTGCCCGACGGGCGCGCAGCGAACCATCCATTCTCTGCAATCACCTTCAAGCCGCCGATGGGAGCGCCGTTGCCCGGCGCGTGGCTCAGTATGCTTTGGATCTTTTCGGCGAGATCCGTGGACCGAACCTGTTGAGGCGAGAGCGTCGACAGCATCGTTTTTTGCGCTGGGGTGGCGGGCGCGTCGACCCGATCGAAGGCAGGGTCGCCGGGATCACGGCCCATCCGCGCGGTAATTTCCGCCGAAAGCAGCGCCGGGATGATTCCGTCCTTGTCCGTCGTCCATACCGTGCCGTCGAGGCGAAGGAACGATGCGCCCGCGCTTTCCTCGCCGCCAAAGCCAAGCGAACCGTCGAGCAAGCCATCGACGAACCACTTGAATCCGACCGGCACTTCATAAAGCTTCCGGCCGATTTTTCGGGCCACGCAATCGATCATCTGGCTGCTGACCACGGTCTTGCCTGCGGCCGCTTCCTTGCGCCACTCAGGCCGATGCTTGAACAGATAGAAAATAGCCACCGAAAGGTAGTGATTGGGTGCAAGCAAGCCCGCGCTCCGGGTGACGATGCCATGTCGGTCATGGTCGGTATCGCAGGCGAAAGCGACGTCGAAGTGGTCCTTCAGCTCTATCAGGCCGCCCATCGCGTACGGCGAGGACGGGTCCATGCGAATACGGCCATCCCAATCCACAGTCATGAAACGGAAGGTCGGATCGACGGCTTCATTCACGACTGTAAGATTGAGGCCGTAGCGCTCGGCGATCGGCGCCCAATAGTGGACCCCTGCGCCGCCGAACGGATCTACGCCCAGACGAATCTGCGCACCGCGAATCGCATCCAAATCGATCACGTTGCCGAGATCGCTCACGGCGGGTTGTACTTGAAGCCGCCGCTCTCGGGCGGGTTGTGCGAGGGCGTAATGACAATGCCGTCCGCAAGCCCGCTGGTACGCCCGCGATTGTAGGTAAGTATTGCGTGCGAGATGGCAGGCGTGGGAGTGTATTCGTCCTTTTCGGCGATCATGACTTCCACGCCGTTTGCCGCCAGCACTTCGAGCGCGCTGGCGGCTGCCGGCACGGAGAGCGCGTGCGTATCCATGCCCAGAAACAGCGGGCCGTCGATACCCTGTTGTTTGCGGTACCTGCAGATGGCCTCTGTGATGGCGACAACATGCCACTCGTTGAAACTCTTTTCGAACGCGGAACCACGGTGCCCTGAAGTGCCGAACGCGACCCGTTGCCCAGATACCAATGCGTCAGGCACGTCCGTATAGTAGGCAGTGATCAGTTTGGGTGAGTTCACCAGCATCGCCGGCTGGGCGAGCTTGCCTGCCGAAGAACTCGCTTTCATTGGTCTATCGCTCCGGTCACGGTGGTTAACTCAGCGCTAACGGCCTCACTCATTATCCATCGCAGCGGTATATTCGCCTTCGCGGGCCGCGCTGTTCAGGCGCGCGCGCCGGTACAGCGCCTGCTGCGCGACAGTCTTGTTCGCGCTCTCGCCGCGCCATGCCTTGAGTGCAGGCGCCTGCAGGGCGCGTCCGTACGAAAAGCTCAACACCCAAGGCTGCTTCTGCGGACGGGCGTTCATCGCGTTGAGATTGGCCGTGGCCGTTACCTCGTCCTGCCCGCCGGAAAGAAAATAAATCCCGGGCACCGCCGCCGGCACCGTGCGCCGCAGGCAGGCGAGCGTTGCCTGCGCCACCTGCTCGGGTGCAGCCTGTTCGGAGCACGCGGCGCCCGGCACGACCATGTTGGGCTTCAACAGCATGCACTCAAGCGCGACGCGTTGCCGGTGCAGCGCGTGAAACACCGCGTGCAGCACCTCCTCGGTGATGCGTGCGCAGGTCGCGAGCGTGTGGTCGCCATCCATCAATACCTCGGGCTCGACGATCGGCACCAGGCCCTGTTCCTGGCACAGGGCCGCATAGTGTGCGAGGGCATGCGCATTGGTTGCGATAGCCTGCGGCGTCGGAATGCCGGCGCCGATGCTCATCACCGCACGCCACTTGGCGAAGCGCGCGCCCAGTTGTTTATACTCGCTCAGCCGCTGCGCCAGCCCGTCCAGTCCCTGCGTCACTTTCTCCCCGGGAAAACCGGGCACCGACACCGTGCCCTTATCCACCTTGATGCCGGGCACGATGCCTTGCGCCGTCAGCAACTGCGGCAGCAGCACGTCTGCGGCGCTTTTCTGTTTGAGGGTCTCCTCGAACAGGATGACGCCACAGATGAAAGCGCCCAGCCCGGGCGTGGCAAACAACAACTCCCGGTAGTCGCGCCGGGTCTGTTCCGTGGAAGGCGTGTTCACCGCCTTGAAGCGTTTCTCGATGGTGCCGGAACTCTCGTCGGCCGCGAGAATTCCCTTGCCGGTTGCTATGAGATCGCCAACCGTTCTCACCATCTCTTGCGCATAGGTGGGCATAGCACTTATTTTCCGTGTTGTGGCGTCATAACGTGTGCCGCGTCGTTCCACTGGCGGACGACCGGCTCATTCAGATCGTGGTGATAACCGAGAATACTGAGTGATGCCGTAGTGAGATAGAATTTGCGGGCTTCCACCGCCTGCAGTCTGAGCCAGCGGGCGGTGAGGATACGCAATATGTCCCGGTGCGCGAAGACGAGCACGTCGGCCCCCAGCGCGCGGATCCGTTCGATGACACGATCCGCGCGCACGCTCACCGCTTGCAGCGTTTCCCCGTTCGGGCAACCGTCCTCGAACAAACGCCAGCCGGGGCGCTCGGCCTGGATCTCGGTCGTGCGCCGGCCCTCGTACGCACCGTAGTCCCATTCCATCAGATCGGGCTCGGGCTGCGCGCGTTCACCGAAACCTGCCAGTTCTGCCGTCCGCCGCGCCCGTTGCAGCGGACTCGTGAGCACTCGGGCGAAGTTCAAGCCCTGTAACTGCGTACCCAACTCTCGCGCGTCCCGCTCGCCGCGATCGGTCAACGGGATGTCAGTGCGGCCGGTCGCCTGCCTGCTCAAGCTCCAGGCGGTCTCGCCATGCCGGGCCAGATAGACTTTCGGAAGGGCGCCGCTCATATGCGCTTGGATTTCCTGGTCCCCGTTCCATTCGCTCCCCATTTCCAATTGCGAATCTCCGGCATGTCCTCACCGTATTGCCGGATGTAGCGCTGGTGGTCGATGAGTTTGTCGCGGATGAATTGGGTGAGATAGGCGGCGCGCGGACCCAGACCCGGCACCCGATCGATAACGTCCTTGGCCAGGTGGAACCGGTCGAGGTCGTTGAGCACCACCATATCGAAAGGCGTGGTGGTCGTTC
>CAYODB010000095.1:0-13969 GCA_964402495.1 uncultured Bordetella sp. | reverse complement strand
GGTAATAAAGCGAGGGTTTGCCGCCGACCGCGATGGTCACCTTCGGTTTTTCCAGCGGCGCGGCCCAGGCCTGCAAACCGGCAGCCAACCCGCCTGCCAGTGCGATCAGGCAGGAAACGATTCCCGCGGTTGTTTTCATGTCTCTTCCCGTCGGCTGGTGTTTTTATCGACGTCGGCTGCGCGTCGGCGCGCTACGGCGCCTGGAAGGGTGCAATCGGCACCCTTCCAGGCGGCCTACTCTACACGCCCGGTTTCGAATTGCGAACCCGGTACAAATCCAGCAAGTACCAAGTGCCGGGTGAATGGCAAAGACGCGGTCATGTTTTTCTGCCTATCATCCGCGCATGTCCGAATCCGCTGCTTCCCGCCCCCCTTCTGCAGTTCCTTTCCACGAAGCGCTGCTGTACTGGCTGAAACTGGGCTTCATCAGTTTCGGCGGTCCGGCCGGACAGATCGCCGTCATGCACCAGGAGCTTGTGGAACGGCGCCGCTGGATTTCGGAACGGCGCTTCCTGCATGCGCTC
The DNA here is from genome assembly GCA_964402495.1 of uncultured Bordetella sp. Classification (GTDB taxonomy): domain Bacteria; phylum Pseudomonadota; class Gammaproteobacteria; order Burkholderiales; family JACQAP01; genus JACQAP01. The sequence continues at coordinate 13,445 of CAYODB010000095.1, read as the reverse complement.
AACTTTTGCATGCTGCTGCCCGGCCCGGAAGCGCAGCAGCTTGCCACATACATAGGCTGGCTGATGCACGGCACCCGTGGCGGCATCGCCGCCGGTGTGTTGTTCGTGCTCCCTTCGCTCGCCCTGCTGATCGCGCTGTCGTGGATCTACATGTTATGGGGCGACACGCCGCTGGTCGCCGGTATCCTCTATGGCATCAAGCCGGCAGTGACCGCGGTCGTGCTGTTCGCTGCCTGGCGCATCGGCTCCCGCGTGCTCCGCAATGCAGCCCTGTGGGCAATCAGCGCGGCTGCGTTCATCGCCATCCATTTCCTCGCCGTCCCGTTTCCGGCCATCATCCTGGCGGCGGCGGCAATCGGTTTTGCCGGTGCGCGCATCGCGCCGCAGAAATTCACAACCGGCGCAGGTCACGCTTTAACCGGCAAGTCCCCTGGCCCGGCGCTGATCGATGACCACACGCCGACGCCAGCGCATGCACAATTTCGCCTACCGGGCCTGTTTCGGGTATGCGCCATCGGACTTCTGCTCTGGACTGCCAGCCTGGGGGCGATCGCGCTGATGCAAGGCTGGGACGGCACGTTGACCCGGATGGGCTGGTTTTTCACCAAGGCCGCGCTACTCACATTCGGCGGTGCCTATGCGGTACTGCCTTACGTCGTGCAAGGCGCGGTCCAGCAGTTCCAGTGGCTCACGCCGGTACAAATGATCGACGGTCTCGCGCTCGGCGAAACCACGCCGGGCCCCCTGATCATGGTGGTTGCGTTCGTAGGCTTCGTCGGTGCCTGGACCCACTCCGTATTCGGAGCGGACTCGCCGGTCCTGGCAGGTGTCGCGGGCGCCATGGCTGCAACCTGGTTCACTTTCCTGCCCTCCTTCATATTCATTTTCGCGGGCGCCCCGGTCATCGAGACCACCCACCGGCAACCTGCCCTGACCGCGCCACTCACCGCCATCACGGCCGCTGTCGTGGGCGTCATTCTCAACCTCGCGGTTTTCTTTGCGCTCCACGTGTTCTGGCCGGAAGGCCTGCAGGCAAGTACCGACTGGGCGTCTGTCGCGATCGCCGCGACGGCGGCCATCGCGCTGTTTCGCCACAAGGCCGGCATCATTCCCGTCATCGCCGCCTGCGGCGTGGCGGGGGTGGCGATCCACGCCGTGCGGATTTTGGGATCGGGTTAGACTCCGTCCACAACAACAACCAATCGGAGTAAAGAGCCATGATCGACCTGTACCTGTCGGGAACCGCCAACGGCTTGCGCGCATCCGTAGCCCTGGAAGAAGCCGGGATTGCATACCGCGTGCACAAGATCGACCTCGCCAAGGGCGAACATCGAAAGCCGGAATTCCTCAGCATCAATCCCGCCGGCCTGATCCCCGCCATCGTCGACCAGGACGGGCCGGACGGCAAGACGCTCACTGTGACCCAGTCGGGGGCGATCATCGTCTACGCCGCCGAAAAAAGCGGAAAGTTCCTGCCGCAGGATCCGGCGCGGCGGGCAAACGCCTGGCAATGGTTCATGCAGGGAGCAACGGATGTTTCCGCCACCAGCGGCGCGTTGTTCAGGGTGGAGAACAGCGTTCCCGAGAAACACGCCGGCAACAGCGAATACTTCAAGCAGCGTCTGCTCGGATTCTTCGCGGTCTGCGATGCACACCTGGCCGCGCACGAATTCTTCGCCGACGAGTTCTCGATCGCCGAGTTGATGCTGTATCCCAATTACGCATTGCGCAAGCCGATGCTCGACCAGGCCGGCGGATTGTCCAGCCTGCAACGCTGGGGGGCTGCGCTGGCGGCGCGCCCCGGCATCCAGCGTGGCATGAACGCGCTGGGCTGACGCCCGGATGCTCGGATCGCTGAAGGGCCTGCTCGCCGGCCTCGCGCCAAGGAATCCGGCCGAAGCCGGCGAGCCGGAGCGCCGGCAACTGGAAATGGCGGTAGCCGGCCTGCTGCATGAAATGATGCGCGCGGACCACATTGAGAAACCGGAGGAGCGTGCAGCCATGCGCACGGCGCTAGCCTCGATGTTCGAAATCAGCAACACTGAATCCGGCCGCCTGATCGAGCAGGCGGGTGCGCATCGCTACACCTCCTATTTCGGCCCGGTCGGCGTGATCAAACGCCTGCTCGGGCCCGGGCAACGCATCGCGCTGGTGGAATACCTCTGGCAAGTCGCCTTCGCCGACGGTGAACTGGATCATTACGAAGACCATTTCGTGCGCAAGATCGCCCATCTCTTGTACGTTTCGAATACGGACGCGATGCTGGCACGGCAGAGGGCGAAGGAAAAATAACATCTTTACTGAGTGCGGGCGCTGCGTCTCCCTTCTCTCAGTCCCGCTGCTTCGCGGCGAGGACGATCGCATCGAACAGGCGTTGCTGCAGTGGATCGGTAGCCGCGGTGAGTTCCGGATGCCACTGCACACCGAGCAGCCACGGATGTTCCGGCATCTCCACCGCTTCAATGGTACCGTCGGAAGCATGCGCCACGGCTTCGAGCCCTTTAGCCGCGCCGCGCAGCGCCTGATGATGCCAGGACGTGACGTGCAATTCCTCCAGGCCCAGGATCCTCGCCAGTTTCGATGACGACTTGATCTGCACGCTATGGCGGACCGCTTCGCGCGGCGGCGCGCGGTGCAGCACGGTGTCGCCAAGCTCATCCGGGATGTGTTCGATCAACCGACCCCCTTGCACAACATTCAGGATCTGCGCGCCGCGGCAGATGCCCAGCGTCGGCAGGCCGGAGTCGATCGCGCTGCGTCCCAGCGCGAGTTCGAGCATGTCACGCTCCGGATCGATGCCGTAGTTGGTGTCGTGGCGCCGACCCGCATAGCGGATCGGATCGATGTCTCCACCGCCGGTCAGGATCAGGGCATCGACGCTGTCGAGGATCGTTTCCCAGCGCGCCTCGCCTGGCGCGATCAGGATCGGCACGCCGCCGGCCCGCCGCACAGCGTCGAGATATTCGGCGGGCAGGGCGTAGCGGTTGTCGGCAGCGCGTCCGTAGGACGTAAGGCCTATCAGGGGATGTTCTCGTCGCGAACGCATGTCTGGGGGATTTTTTCTTGGCGAGATCGTCATTTTAGTCACATTCGGGGGGGATATCGTTCCGATTGCCCACCCCGCCAATATCGCCCATACTGCAAATCGACAGCATGGGCGCAAATGTCTCACCCCGTTGTCATGTATTCGCTTGGCTCCATGCTATCGGGTTGCCTCAAGCGCCGCAGAAGAGGTGACCTCCAGGGTGGCTGCATCCTTCGATGCAGCCAGGTGTAAGAGCACCGCATCTTCTAGGGGAAAACATGGAGAAGAAGAAAGTCGGAAGCGTCGAGTATCACGAGGCCGGAGCCGAGTACTTCGCCAAGCGCCAGCTGCGCAGGCACGCGCGGGTCTGGTCGCTCTGGGCGCTGGGTGTGGGCGCGGTCATATCGGGGCACTTTTCCGGATGGAACTTCGGACTGGGCGCAGGCGGTTTCGGCGGCCTGTTCTTTGCGGCCATCATAATCGGCATCATGTATATCTGCCTGTGCTTCTGCCTGGCGGAAATGTCTCCAGCCCTGCCACACACCGGCGGCGCTTATTCCTTCGCGCGAAGCGCGATGGGTCCCTGGGGCGGTTTCGTCACCGGTCTGGCCGAGAATATCGAGTACGTGCTGACGCCGGCGGTGATCGTATTCTTCATCGGCTCCTACCTCGGCAGCATATTCGGCACCGAACCCGGCTTCCAGCCAGTATGGTGGATCATCATGTACGTGGTGTTCGTCTGCCTCAACCTGCTTGGCGTCGCACTGTCGTTCAGGGTATCGGTACTGGTAACTCTGCTCGCCCTCGGCGTGCTGGCCGTATTCTGGGTCAGCGCGATATTCTCCGGGCAACTCGACTTCTCACACTGGGCACTGAACATTGGCGTCGGCGACGACGGCAAGGCGATGGAATTGGCGGAAGGCGGCGGCAAGTTCCTCCCCTTCGGCATCGCCGGCATTTTCGCGGCGCTGCCGTTCGCGGTCTGGCTCTTCCTGGCGATCGAGCAACTGCCGCTGGCCGCGGAAGAATCGCACGATCCGAAGAAAGACATGCCCAAGGGCCTGCTTCTCGGCATCGCAACGCTGGTGTTCTCCGCGTTCATGATCATGTTCCTGAACTCCAGCCTGCCGGTCCAGAATGCGGATGGCTCGGCTCATGGCGCCTTTGCCCTCGGCGCTTCGGGCGAACCGCTGCTGGACGGATTCCGGGCGCTTTACGGCGCGGAGGCCGCGAAAATCCTCGCCCTGTGCGCGGTGATTGGCCTGATCGCCAGCTTCCATACCATCATCTACGCCTTCGGCCGGCAGATCTACTCGCTTTCGCGTGCCGGCTACGTTCCGCACTGGCTGTCGGTGACCAGCGGCACTCACAAGGTCCCCCACGTCGCCCTGATCTCGGGGGCTGTGCTTGGATTCATCGTGATGATGACCGTCTACCTGATCAAGGGTGAGAATGCCGGCGCCTTCATCGGCGCCCAGCTTCTCAACATGGCCGTGTTCGGTGCGATGATCTCCTATGGCTTCCAGGGCATCTCGTTCATCATGCTGCGCTCAAAACTGCCCAACATCGAACGCCCGTACCGCAGTCCGCTGGGGGTTCTCGGCGGCTGGCTCACGCTCATCATTGCGGCGGTCACGCTCTTCATGCAGTTTCAGGACCCGGCTTATCGGGGCGGCGTGATCGGTGTCGCGATATGGTACGCCGCAGGTATCATCTATTTTGCGGTGTATGGCCGCAAGACGCTGGTGTACTCACCGGAAGAAGACTTCGCCGTCAAGGCGCGGGCACAGGCCGGTCTCGACAAGGCCTGATCGTCCGCCGGGCAACAAGCATCCCGACCGCCTCCAGGCGGCCGGGATGCAGGACGCCGCAGTCTGTGTTTCAATTCTCTCTGAACCTGGCCGATTCCGGGCCGATTGCCCCCCACTGAAATTCTGGACATGCCCATGAAACCAGAGGACGTCAAAACCGTCGCCGACGCCAGGAAAATCGTCAACGAGCGAAAACTCACGCACGTCAAGGTCGGCGTCTTCGATATCGACGGCATCCTGCGCGGCAAGTACATGTCACGCGAAAAATTCTTCAGTTCGCTGGACAAGGGTTTCGGCTTCTGCGATGTGGTGCTGGGATGGGACTCGAACGACCAGCTCTACGACAACACCGAATTCACCGGATGGCACACCGGCTACCCGGACGCGCTGGTGCGCATCCTTCCCGATACCTGCCGCGACATCGCGTTCGAGCCCGGCATGCTGTTCTTCCTCGCCGAGTTTTCCGACGAAGCGAAGGCCCCCTGCCCGCGCGGCGTATTGCGCAAGGTGCTGGACAAGGCGCGCAAAATGGGGTTCGAGGTGTACGCCGGATTCGAATACGAGTACTTCGTGTTCGACGAGACCCCCGACACGGTGCGCGCCAAGCATTACCGCGATCTCAAGCCGATGGCGCCCGGATACTTCGGCTATTCAGTGATTCGCAATACCGTGCATTCGGATTACTACAACGAGACGCTGGACCTGTGCGAAAAAATGCGCTTTCCGCTGGAAGCCCTGCACGAGGAGACCGGCCCGGGTGTACTGGAGGCCGCGATCGCGGTGGATGAAGCCCTCTCGGCGGCGGACAAGGCCGGCCTGTTCAAGACTTTCATCAAGGTACACGCGCAATTGCGCGGGCGCATGGCGACTTTCATGGCGAAATGGAATCCGAACCTACCTGGACAAAGCGGCCACATCCACGTTTCGCTCAAGGGCCGCGGCGGCAAGGCGGTGTTCCACGACCCGAAGGACCGCTTGCACATGAGCCCGCTGATGAAGCATTTCGTCGCCGGCCAGCAGGCTCTGATGCCCGAGTTTCTCGGCATGGTTGCCAGCACCGTCAACTCGTACACCCGCCTGGTCCCAGGATACTGGGCGCCGACCCACGCGACATGGGGAGCGGAGAATCGCACCTGCGCATTGCGGGTGATTCCAGGATCGGAAAAGAGCCAGCGCGTCGAGTACCGGATCGCCGCCGCCGACTGCAATCCCTACCTCGGCCTTGCGGTTGCACTCGCCTCCGGCCTTTGGGGAATCGAGCACAAGCTGGCATTGGGCAAACCGATCAGCGGCAACGCCTACGATCAGAAGCCGCCCGCAAAGGGGGCGCTGCCGACCACGCTGTGGGATGCGGCACAACGGCTCAAGGCGTCAAAGGCCGCACGCGAATGTTTCGGCGATGCGTTTGTCGAACATTTTGCCGCCACCCGCGAGTGGGAAGAACGCCAGTTCCGCAAGGCGGTGACGGATTGGGAACTCGACCGCTATTTCGAAATAATTTGAAGTTCGTGAAGGGTGAAGGCGTGAATGTGTGAAGGGTAAGTGCATAAACGTCCAGGATCGAAAGTGTTGACTTATAAGGGACGACGGCAATGATCTGAGCATCGGCGTCACATGCGTTGAAAAGCAGGGAACTCGGCGCGTACTCCAGTTCCTGTGCCATCGCTCTTCACCCTTCACTCATTCACCCTTCACGCATTCACACATTCACACATTCATGTCCGACATCCAGAAAACCATCTCCCCCGTCGATGGCCGCGTCTATGTCGAGCGGCCGCATGCCACCGAAGCGCAGATCCAGCAGGTGCTCGGCCGCGCCCGATCCGCGCAGGCACAATGGAAGCAGGTGCCGCTGGCCGAGCGGGCGCAGATCGTCAATCGATTCGTCGATGCCTTTGTCGCCCGCAAGCAGAAAATCGCCGAAGAAATCACCTGGCAGATGGGCCGGCCGCTCGGCCAGTCGCCGGGCGAAGTTCGCGGCTTCGAGGAACGTGCACGCCACATGGTGCAGATCGCATCCGAGGCACTCGCCGACATGGATGCCGGGCCCAGGGAGGGCTTCCGCCGCTTCATCCGCCGGGAACCACTTGGCGTGGTGCTGGTGCTGGCCCCCTGGAACTACCCGTATCTCACGGCCGTGAACGCTGTAGTGCCGGCCATCATGGCCGGCAACGCGGTGGTCCTGAAGCATTCCAGCCAGACGCCGCTTTGCGCCGAACGCTTCGCCGAGTGCTTTCGCGAAGCAGGCCTTCCCGACGGTGTGTTCCAGTACCTGCACTGCGGCCATGAGCAGGTTTCGAAAATGATTGCGTCGCCCGCTATCGACTTCGTGTGCTTCACCGGCTCGGTGGAAGGCGGACATTCGGTCCAGCAGGCGGCGGCCGGCCGGTTCATCGGCGTCGGCCTCGAGCTGGGCGGCAAGGATCCCGCCTATGTGCGCGCCGATGCCAATATGGCCCATGCCGTGGAAAATCTCGTGGACGGCGCGTTCTTCAATTCCGGGCAGTCATGCTGCGGTATCGAACGCATTTACGCACACGAGAAAATCTACGACGAGTTCGTCGACGGCTTCGTCAAGTTCACCCGCCAGTACAGGCTGGGAAATCCGCTGGACGAGAAAACCAACCTCGGACCGATGGTGCGCGCCCGCGCTGCCGATTTTGCGCGCGGTCAGGTCAGCGAGGCGGTGCGGGAGGGCGCGCAATCGCTGGTGGACCCGTCGGAATTTCCCGCCGACAAGGCAGGCACCCCATACATGGCGCCGCAGGTGCTGGTCAACGTGAACCATTCGATGGGGCTGATGAACGAAGAGAGCTTCGCGCCGGTAATCGGCATCATGAAAGTCCGCGGCGACGACGAAGCCGTTGCGCTGATGAACGACAGCGACTACGGCCTCACCGCCGCCATCTGGACGTCCGACCCCGAAGCGGCGATCGCCATTGGCGACCGCGTCGCCACCGGCACCTGGTTCATGAACCGCTGCGATTACCTCGACCCTGCGCTGGCATGGACCGGCGTCAAGAATTCGGGCCGCGGCTGCACGCTTTCCAGGGTCGGCTACGAACAACTCACGCGCCCGAAATCCTTCCACCTGCGAATCAAAACCTAGTTCGCGAACCACGGAGGACACGGAGGGCACGGAGGAAAAGCAGAACGACAATGAACGATTTGGTAGAAAAATCGCGGAGATTGATTGATGGCCAGTGTCGCCAATTTTTCCTGCAATGGATCATCGCGTCATGAATCATTTTCCCGCCAATATTCTCGTACTTGGTTTCCTCCGTGTCCTCCGTGGTTCATTCTTATTTCATGAGTAATACATAAATATGATTGACGCAAAAACACTCACCCGCAACTGGAATTACCCGACCGCGATCCGCTTCGGCGTCGGCCGCATCGCCGAGCTGCCCGCGGCCTGCAAGGACCTCGGCATGAAGCACCCGCTGCTGGTCACGGACCCCGGCCTGCGCAAGCTGCCCATGGTAGAAAGCGCACTGGCGGCATTGAAATCCGCCGGCCTGGGCGATGCCTGCTTCTCGGATGTCCGCGGCAACCCGGTCGGCAGGAACGTCGATGACGGCGTCGCCTTCTACAAGAGCAGCAAGTGCGACGGCGTCATCGCCTTCGGCGGCGGCAGTGCGCTCGATGTCGGCAAGACCATCGCGCTGATGGTAGGGCAGACCCGCCCGCTGTGGGACTTCGAGGACCGCGACGACTGGTACACGCGCGTGAACGTCGCGGGGATGGCGCCGATCATCGCCGTGCCCACGACCGCCGGCACCGGTTCCGAAGTGGGCCGGGCTTCGGTGATCCTGGACGAGTCGACGCACCTGAAGAAGATCATTTTCCATCCGAAGATGCAGCCGGCCATTGTGATCTCCGATCCGGAACTGAGCACCGGGCTGCCGCCGCGCATCACCGCCGCCACCGGCATGGATGCGCTTGCCCACTGCCTCGAAGCCTACTGCGCCCCCGGCTTCCATCCGATGGCCGACGGCATCGCGCTCGAAGGCATGCGCCTGGTAAAGGAATGGCTGCCGGTCGCAGTGAAAGACGGCAAGAACTTGGTGGCGCGCGCGCACATGCTCGCGGCGGCGACCATGGGCGCAACCGCGTTCCAGAAGGGACTGGGCGCGATCCATTCCCTGAGCCATCCAGTGGGCGCGGTGTACAACTCGCACCACGGCGAAACCAACGGAGTGGTCATGCCTTACGTATTGATTTTCAACCGGCCGGCGATCGAGGAAAAAATGACCCGGCTCGCGCGCTACCTCGGCCTGCCGGACCCGGGATTCCCGGCGATCCTGGACTGGGTGCAAGCGCTGAAGAAAGAGATCGGGATTCCGGATACGCTGGCGGATCTCGGCGTCAAGGAAAGCGACCTCGACATGCTCACGCCGATGGCCGTCGAGGACCCCTCCACGGGCGGCAATCCGCGTCCTGCCGGCCATGCGGAAATGCGGCAGATGTTCGTGAAAGCGATACGTGGTGATCTCAGCTAGCGCTGAGATCTAGAGGCTGGTAACTGGATGCCGCCTGCGCTTGGTTCAGCTCCGTTGTTGATGATTTTTTTGCTCTTCACCAACCACCAGACACGAGCGACCAATCACTGCTTTGTAGGTGTCGGAACTTCCCCGTCGTTGCAGCGCGCCGCCCATCCGGTCATCGCCACGCGATGGCCGTCATTCATCGCCATCAGATACTGGTTCTGGATAAAGTAAGCCTCCTGTTCGGACGTATTGCGGCGCGAGCATTGGCTGTCTCCGAGGTCGAAGCGGCCGCTGACGGATTGCGCATGGTGGACGAGCTCATGCAGGAGGATGGAGCGGTCAAAGACATTGCTGTGGACGTCGAGCCTGTCGTCGATGAACACGCCCAGCGTCGGATCGTAGACGGCCTTGATCTGGCAGGGAGTCTGGCAGAACTGTTGGCTGATCTCGGCCTGCGGCACGCGATGCACTTGCGGCGGCACGGTCGGCGGCGCATAGCCGGACAGTAACTGGATGACGGCAAACAAATCTGCAACCAGGGAAGAGAGGGCGGGGTCCATGTTCATTCTCCGGCCTGATTTCCTCCAAAGCCCAGGCCCATCAGGTATTCCATTGGTGGTCTGACTGGCGCCGCGGGATTGCAGCAACGCCCCATAGCTGTAGTACGACTGTGGAAGGCTGCATTAGTTTCAGGGTTTTCGCCATGGGCCGGGGCTACTGCCCTTCCTCGCATCTGCCCGACCATCCCATCGCCACCGCCCGCCGCGAGGTTTGCTGTCCCGACAGGTAGCGGTTCTGGATCTCATAGGCTTCGAGTTCCTGCGCATTGCGGCGGTAGCAGACACTGGGCACGGCGTCGAATTTCCCGGTGGTCTTCTGCAGGTGATGGACCAGTTCGTGCAAGAGGACGGAGCGGTCGAACGGATCGTTGATCACGTCCATGCCTTCATTGACGTACACGCCCAGGTCCGGGTGGTAGAAGGCCTTGACCCGGCATGGCTTGCCGGCGCAAATCAGTTGCTGCATTTCCGCTTCGGGGGCCAGATGGATTTCAGGCAGGGAAGCCGGGCCCGGATAGCCCGAAATCAGCTTGATGGCGGCAAACAGCTCGACCATGAGGGATACGAGGGCAGACTGATCCATTGCGACTCCGTTGCCTTTCAACTTCCCCGTGCAGCGATTAAACCGCCCTTAGCCGTGCGGGTCAAGCGATGCCTCAATCGTCGCAGCGGGCCCGCCAGGCATTCACATTGATGCGGTGTCCGTCGTGCATTTCCTCGAGATACTGGTTCTGGATATCATAGGCCTCCCGTTCGGCCGCGTACCAGCGATCACATTCGGAAGGGATCGCCTGGAATTTGCCACTGACCCGCTGGACATGGTGGACCAGCTCGTGCAGCAGGATTGATCGGGCGTACTCGCTGCTGGCAAGATCGAACGCCTGGTCTATGTAAACCCCTTCGCCGGGCTGGTAGTAGGCCTGGACGCGACAGGGCCCTTTGCAGAAGCGCTGCTGGATTTCGGCCAGGGGCACCTGGTGGATTTCCGGCAGGAACTTGGGCGACGGATAGCCCGACAGGTCATGAATCGAGGCCAGAAGCTGAAACGCCAGTGCAGTAATAGAAAGCGAATCCACGTCGTACTCCTTGGACCGGCGCTTCCTCCCGACCGCAGGTCGGTTGAATTTTTGGTGTGTGCTTCGCTTCATCCTCTGAAGCACACACGTTTGTATGTAATAAAGCAATTTTCAGGCCATGCACCTTGACGGGCTTTCAAGCCTTGATCGCGCAATTTCCAGTTCGGGGCGCTCTGCTTTAGTGCGCATGAATATCCGCAAGCTCTGAAGAAGAGCGAAACGCGATCTGGGATCACGGTACTGCGTAGGCGGCAACCCTGGCCTGCTTACGCTTCCCGCGTCGGGTCTGCTTTGCAGGGGTATCCGGATGTCCGGCCGGGACGTTATTCCGCGGTAAGCCAGCGGACGCGAGGTTTTGCACCCGCATCACGGGCCAGCACCGGATTGAGCCACGCAACCATGCTTCTGGCGGTGGCCTCGAACCCGAACGGCGGATTCACCACCAGCATCCCGCAGCCGCGCATGCTGGCGGTCCAGCCTTCCGGGAGAACCGAGATCTCGATCTGCAGGATCTTGCGGATGCCGGTCGCGGCAACGTCGCGTTCGAAGGCACGCATCGACATCGGCTCCATCAGGGGATACCAGAGCGCATAGACCCCGGTGGCGAAACGGTGATTGGCCTCCACCAGTGCCTGGGTCAGGCGATCGAATTCCTTCGAGCGGTCGAAAGACGAATCGATGAATACCAGGCCGCGGCGCTCCTTCGGCGGAAGAAAAGCTTTCAGCCCCTGATACCCGTCCATCAGTTGCACTTTTACCTGGCGGTCGTGAGCAAACAGACCGCCCAGTTCCTCGCAGTCCTTGCGGTTCAGCTCCGAAAGCACCATGCGGTCGGTCGGCCGCAACAAGCGGCGCACGATCCGCGGCGAGCCGGGATAGAAACGCAGTTCACCAAGCTTGTTCTCGCCCCGGATCGCGTCGAAATAAGGGACAAAGCTGTTGGGCACATCCTTGCGGCCCCAGACCAGGAAGATGCCCTCCCGGTGCTCGGCGTTCTTCTGCGCCCATTCATGCGTCAGGTCATAACGGCCGATGCCGGCGTGGGTGTCGAGCACGAAGAACGGCTTGTCCTTCTTCTCCAGCCCGAGCACGAGTTGCGCAAGCAGCGAATGCTTGAACACATCGGCGAAGTTTCCGGCGTGAAATTGGTGGCGGTAGGCGAACATCAGAAATGCAGGGACGAGGGGTGAGGGGCGAGGGGTGAGGGCGGAGCACAAGCGACTTTTCGATGTCTTGCCTGTTCGCTTCTAAGCATTGGTTGCTACCTTTCTTATTCAGTTTGCACTAGACCCTCACTCCTCGTCCATCGCCCCTCGCCCCTAGTACGAGCGCGGAAGCCCCAACACCTTTTCGGCAATGAAACACAGCACAAGTTGCGGGCTGACTGGAGCGAGGCGCGGGATCATGGCTTCGCGCAGGTAACGCTCGACGTGATATTCCTTGGCATAGCCCATGCCCCCGAGGGTGAGCATGGCCTGCTCGCAGGCCGTGAAGCAGGCCTCGGCCGCCAAGTACTTCGCGGCATTCGCTTCGGCGCCGCAGGGTTCGTTTTTGTCGTACAGCGACGCCGCCTTGAACACCATCAGGTTGGCCGCTTCGAGTTCCATCCAGCAGCGCGCGAGCGGGTGCTGGATCGCCTGATTCTGGCCTATCGGCCGGTCGAACACGATTCTTTCCTTCGCATATTCAGTGGCGCGGGCCAGCGCCGCGCGGCCGAGGCCCACCGCTTCCGCCGCGATGAGGATGCGTTCAGGATTGAGGCCATGCAGGATGCAGTCGAACCCTTTGCCCTCCTCGCCTATGCGATCGGCCGCGGGCACCGGCAGCTCGTCAATGAACAGCATATTGGAATCCACCGCCTTGCGACCCATTTTCTCGATTTCGCGCACTTCCACGTGGCGCCGATCCAGCGCTGTGTAGAACAAGGTGAGGCCGTCGGTCGGTTTCGCGCCGGGCGCTCCCGTTCGCGCAAGGATCAGCATGCGGTCCGCAACCTGGGCGGTGGAAATCCAGATCTTCTGGCCGCGCAATACATAGTGGTCGCCTTCGCGCCGCGCCGTGGTCGCAATTTTTGCGGTGTTCAGTCCGGCATCCGGCTCCGTCACCGCGAAGCAGGCCTTCTGCTCGCCGCGGACCAGAGGCGGCAGCCAGCGCTGCTTCTGCTCTTGCGTGCCGAAGACAACGACCGGATTGAGCCCGAAGATGTTCATGTGCACGCTGGAGGCGCCGGAAAATCCCGCGCCCGATTCGCTGATTGCCTGCATCATCAGCGCCGCCTCGGTGATGCCCAGTCCCGCGCCGCCGTAAGCCTGCGGCATCGCGACTCCCAGCCAGCCAGCCTGCGCTACCGCCTTGTGAAAATCCTCCGGAAAGCCGCCGTCCCGATCGCGTTCGAGCCAGTACTTCGCATCGAAGCGCTCGCACAGTTTCGCCACCGCATCGCGGATGGCGAGTTGATCGGGGGAGAAGGAGAAGTTCATGTG
>CAYODB010000094.1:5672-14200 GCA_964402495.1 uncultured Bordetella sp. | reverse complement strand
TCCCTCATCCATCCCTCGCCCCTCGCCCCTCGTCCCTCATCCATCCCTCGCCCCTTAGTCTCCTCTGCGAGGAGACGCAAGGCGCCGCGCTATAATCCCGGCCGTTGGGCATTTTCGGCGGGTCTCCGGGAGGAAAAATGCTGGGCTGGATGAAGGGGACGCAATCGGACCATCCGCTTGCGGACGACAAGGCTGCACGCGAATTGATCGCCGAGCTTCCGGCGAACGATTCCATCAAGGCGCTCGAGGAACTGGCCTTCTGGTTGGACTCGCTCAAGACGGCCGACGACCTCAAGGTCGGCCGCATGGTGGAGATCGTGGACCTGATCGACACCGCGGCGAAGAATCAACAGCGCAAGCTTTCCCAGGAATACCTGACGGGCCGCGAGCGGCTGCAGAAGTTTCAGGAGAACCGCATCTGGACCACCGTATTCCGGTTCTGGAAGCAGCTTGCGCTGGCCTACGAACACTGCCTGAAGCGCTACCAGGCCGGTGCCAGCGGCTGGGGCGCGGTGAAGTCGAAGGTGCCGATGATCGTGTCGCGCGGCCTGCGCGCCGGTTCGCTGCAACTGAAGTGGCACCTGCTGCGCTATGGCCCGGTCGAACCCGGCCTGTGGGGCGATCTTTGCAAGCTCTATGCGTATGCCGACGAAAAGGGCTTTGCCAACAGCAAGGTCAAGGTCTATCCCGACCCGTTCGGCGAGTCCACGCCGCAGCGCGAGTTCCTCAAGTCGATGATGCTGTCGATTTCCGCAACCGACAGCCTGTTGCCGGCGAAGCTGGAGATTGCCGAACGTGTCGTGGCCCAGTTCTCGGAATTCTTTGTCATGCAGCGCCAGCCTGCCAAGGGTGCGCACTATTTCGTCGATCTCGAGGCGAGCAAGTCACCGGCGCGCATGATCCAGCGCCTCGACATGAAACCGGGGCTGCGGTTTTTCGGTCCGGGCACGGCGGCCGCGGAACTCGAGAAGCTCATCGTCACGGTGCGCGCCGATGGTGTGGTGCCGTCCTACATCAATCTCGGCGGCAACTACGAGCCGGACCAGGTGAAGGAAGTTCTCAAGCACCTGGCACGCTACTGGTCGCCGGTGCCGCCGGCCCGTGGCGAAGAGCGCCGCAGCTCGGTGAACAAGATCAGCGTGGTCCATGATTTCGACGAGATCGTTTCCACCATTTCCGGCAACAGCGAGGACCTCAGCTTCGAGACCATCGCGGAAACCTGGGCGGTGGAGAATGAAAGCGACGGCGGGTACGGCGCAATCCTGCCGCACGCCAGGAGCGAATGGCTCAAGGTCGGCACTCTGCTCGGCGTCAAGGTCGAAGACGGTGCGGCATGGGGCGTGGGCATCGTGCGCAGGCTCTCGTCGATGGACGAAAAGCAGCGCTATGTCGGCATTCAGGTGCTGGCCAAGGGTGCGGCGGTCGTGGAACTCGCGCCGGTGAGTTCAGCCGAAAGCCGCCAGAATGCCGTGCTCCTGCCTTCGAACCTTACAGAAACCACCGGCACCGGCGAAATGAACCTGCTGCTGCGGATGGGCAGCTACTCTCCGCAGAGAAGTTTCGAGATGCGGGCCTATGAGCGCACCTACCTGCTGGTGCCGCGCAAGCTGCTGGAAGGCGGCCACGACTTCGACATGGTCCGTTATCGCATCATGCAGCGCGCCGCCTGACCCCGCTCGCGGATCTGCCCCCATGATCACCGGTGAAAGCATCAAGCTGCTCGCCGAGTTCGGCACCAGACTCGATGCGGTGCATAGCCAGGCCGAAGCGAAGCTGGCGATCCAGATCGAGTTGGTCGACCGGGCGGACCGCGCTGCCCGTGAGCTTGTCGCCGAACTGGAGGCGCGTTATTTTGCCATCGACGGCAGCGCCGCCGCGGAGGAGCAGGCGCGCATCTGGGGCGCGATTTCGCTTTATTGTGCGCAACTCGAAGCCGCGTATACCTACCTCGTCCGCCAATTCCAGACTTACAGCATGGGCTGGGCCGAAGTCGGTGAAAAAATTCCGCTGGTGGTGGCGCGCGCCATGCGTGCGACCTCCATGCGCCTGAAATGGCAGCTCATGCGCTACCTGCCGGTTGAGAAGGACATCTGGCAGACGCTGGCGCAGATGTGGACCTTCGTCGAGGACAAGGGCATGACCGGCGCCCGCGTTATCGTTTATGAAGACAAATCCACGCTTCCGCGCGAATTCCTCAAGCCGATGATGATGGCCATATCGGCCGCCGACAGCCTGCCTGCGCTGGAAGTGGAAATCGCCTACCGCGTCATCGATCATCTGTCCGACCGCTTCGAGCTGCAGCGGCATCCGGCCAAGGCCTGCAATTTTTACATCGACATCGACCGCTGGACGCCGCCGGTGCGCTATACGGCCGCCTCCGTGGTGCGGTCGGGATCGAGATTTTTCGGCGCGGGCCGCGTCATCGCCCAGCTCGACCAGTTGACGCTCCGGCTCGCGGCCGGCGACATCGTGCCGCGGGAAATGAATCTCGAGGGCATCAGCGACATGGGCGCTGTGGTGCACGTGCTGGAGCACTTCGGCCGCCACTGGTGGGAACGCCGGCCGGAGCGCCGGGCTGAACGGCGGCGGTCGCTGGCGCAGATCGGCGTGGTCTACGGTTTCGATGAAATCATGATCCGGTTCGCGGACGAGCTCGCGGATCAGATGCGTGCCCCCACCGATACCTGGGGGGTGGAGAATGAAAGCGATGGCGGCTACGGTGCCGTGCTGCCGATGGGCAGCGGCGAATGGCTCCAGGTCGGTAAAATTCTGGCTATCAAACCCGAGGACAGCCGGATCTGGGGGGTGGGCGTCGTGCGCCGGCTGGCGGCGCAGGATGGTGGGCAGCGCCATGTCGGGATCGAACTGCTGGCACGCGGCGCGCGGCAGGTCACCCTGCGCCAGAGAACGGACGGCCAGCAGTTCTGCCATGCGCTGCTGTTGCCGTCGAATTCCGGCGGCGGTGCGAGCCAGGGCGAGGTGATCCTGCTGTTGCCGGCGGGGAGTTTTACCTCCGAGTCGAATCTGCAGCTCGAGGTTTACAGCACCCGTTACATCCTCGAACCCCGCATCCTCCTGGAAGGCGGCAGCGAGTTCGAAATGGCACGCTACCGGATCGTGTCCCGGGCCGCATGAACGAGGGCGGCCGAATTATGTTGCCGGCCGGAGATTTATGCGTATACTTCGCTTCGCTGCGGCCCGGAGAGTCACCGGCTGCTCCTGATTTTCAGATTGCGCGAAAACCAGAACAAGAAGAACAAGAATAATAATATGATGGCTCTATATGAAGCCGGCAGCGATGCCGGCTTTTTCTTTTGGCTTCAGCGATTGAACATCCCTTAGAGCAGCGTGCGCTGGAACCACGCGCCGATGTCGGCGATCTCGTCCGGGTGCACGGAATGAGGCATCGGATACTGATGCCATTCCGGCTTGTAGCCCAGCTTCGTCAGCGCATCCCGCGCGCCCAGCCCCCGCTGCAGCGGCACGATGTCGTCCGCGGTGCCGTGGCCGATGAAAACCGGCACGTCCTGGTTGGCTGCGCTGCGTTCCTGTTCCAGAGTCGCTGAAAGAGGCAGGTAGCAGGACAGCGCCAGCAGCCCGGCGAGGCGCTTCGGGTATCTCAACCCCGTCTGCAGCGTGATCACGCCACCTTGGGAAAAGCCCGCCAGCACGATGCGATTGGCGGGAATGCCGCGAGCGATTTCCTTGTCGATCAATTGCCCGACCAGATCCTGGGATTCGCGGATGCCGCGCTCGTCCTCCTGGCCTACGAGGTCCTGCACGACGATGTCGTACCAGGCCCGCATCACGAAGCCGCCGTTGATGGTTACCGGCCGCATCGGCGCATCCGGGAAAATGAAGCGGATGCCCAGCGGCGGCAGCTTCAGCTCACGCACGATGGGCACGAAGTCGCTGCCGTCCGCCCCCAGCCCGTGCATCCAGATCACCGCGTGGCTTGGATTGGGCCGGGTCTCGAGTTCGATTGCTTTGAGTGGTTCAGTCATGGAAGGTCAAGGTAGTGGGACACAGAGTTCACAGAGAAAAATATGAGAACACAGACAAACAGAAATATTCGTTGTCGAGGTCAATTTTTTCGGCAGCTCAGGTGTAGTAGTCGGGACTCGGTCGGGCAGCAACTGTCCGTCCGAACCCAACTCTCACCGCAGAGGACGCAGATACCCTACGTGCGTAGCACGTCGGAGTACCCTTTTAGGACGCGGAGGAAAGAACGCGGAGGAAAGAACGCGGAGAGAGAACCGATGTGCGATGCCGTTTTGGATAGTCAATTACTCATTGTGCCCAGTCGCATCGCCCACGCTAGACCAGTCGCCACAAAATCCAACCCACAATTCCGCTTTTCTCTGGGTGCATCCTCTGCGTCCTCCGCGATGAGTGCTTGTCTTGGACGTTTAAATCTGACAGTTTCCGTCAGGTCAAATCGCAACTAGTACAGCTCAGGCACCTTGTCCGCTAACTGGTTGCAATTTCACTCAGTCATCCTTTTCTCTGTGCCCTCTGTGTCTTCTGTGCCTCTGTGTTGGGTGGAGGGTCTATGCTTCGGGCCGGATGGCGGATTTGGGGCGGAAAGCTTTGACAATCGATTCGTCGGTCTCGATGTAAGGCCCGCCGATCAGGTCGATGCAATAAGGTACCGCCGCGAAGATGCCATGGACTTTCTGCCTGCCATCGGCGTCCTTCAGCCCTTCGAGGGTTTCCCGGATCGACTTCGGCTGGCCGGGCAGGTTGATGATCAGCGTCTTGCCGCGGATTGCGCCCACCTGGCGTGACAGGATCGCCGTCGGCACGAAATTCAGGCTGATCTGCCGCATCTGCTCGCCGAAACCGGGCATTTCCCTCTCGGCCACTGCCAGCGTGGCTTCGGGTGTGACATCGCGCACCGCAGGTCCGGTGCCGCCGGTGGTCAGCACCAGGTGGCAGCCTTCGTGGTCGCAAAGCTGTTTGAGGGTGCGCTCGATGTCCGGCTGCTCGTCCGGGATCAGCCTGTCGATGATGCGGCAGGGATTTGCGATGACCTTGCCCAGCCAGTCTTTCAGCGCCGGGATGCCTTCATCCTTGTAGACGCCTTTCGACGCGCGGTCGCTGACCGACACCAGCCCGATTACAACTTGTTCGTTTTCAGTCATGATTTCGGTCTCAATCTCAACGCAGAGGCGCAGAGGGGCGCAGAGGAAAGGAATCGCTTGGGAACATCAGTCGGCCGCCCGGTTATTGTCGATGCCGAAATAAATAAATATATCGAACGGTTTCATGAATTCCTCCGCGCACTCTCTTGTTTTTCCTCTGCGTCCTCCGCGTCGACGATTTTGGGTGAGCCGGAATTCAGGATCTCGCGAAGCGCCTGGAACAGCTCGCGGTAGCTTTTCGGCGGCTTTTTGGCTTCGGTTTCGCGCTGGGTATTGCGGATCAGCGTGCGCAGCCGCTGGATATCGGCGCGCGGATGGGCGGCGGCCAGCTCACCGATAGCCTGATCGTCGCTCAGGAGGCGGGTGCGCCAGCGCTCAAGCTGGTGCAGTTTCGCGATTTCGCCTGCCGACTGGCCTTTCCAGCCATCGAGCCGCTCGCGGATGGGGTCGGCATCAAGATCGCGCATCAGGCGGCCAAGGTACTGCATCTGCCGGCGCAGCGCGCCGAACTTGGAGATGCGTTTGGCGGCCAGCACCGCGTCGAGCAGGTTCTGGGGCAGGTCGAGCTGTTCCAGCCGCTCCATGCTCAGGGCCACCAGTTCTTCACCGATGTCCTGCAGGGAATGGCTTTCGCGCTTGCGCTGGGTCTTGCTGATCTGGACTTCGTCTTCCATCGGGAGTCTGGGCCGTTGCAACTGGTATCATAGCGAAAATTCTGCGGCGTGCCTTCGCGAACGGGCGCGCCGCTTCATATTGGGGACCCCAAAACCGTGGCCGGCAACGAATTCACCCACCAGTTATCCACCCTCAGGCAGATGGCCCGCGACGTCCTCGCTCACGCACGCGAACGGGGCGCCACCGCGGCCGAGGTCGAAGCCAGCGAAGGCTTTGGCCAGAATGTGACCGTGCGCCGCGGCGAAGTCGAGACCATCGAATACAATCGCGACAAGGGCGTCGGCGTATCGGTCTACATCGGCAAGCAGCGCGGCCATGCCAGCACTTCGGATTTCTCTCCGCAGGCGCTGCGGGATACCGTGGATGCCGCGTTGTCCATCGCCCGCCTGACCGCGAGCGACGAATATTCCGGACTGGCCGATGCCGATCTGCTGGCAACGGAATTCCCCGACCTGGACCTTCACCATTCGTGGCCCATCACGGTGGAGCAGGCCATCGAACTCGCCCGCATCTGCGAAGAGGCGGCATTTTCGGCCGATCCGCTGATCAGCAATTCCGAAGGTGCGTCGGTATCGGTGCAGCAATCGCACTTCGCCTACGGCAATTCGGAAGGGTTTCTGGCCGGGTATCCCAGTTCGCGACACAGCGTTGCCTGCGCAGTGATCGCCGGCAAGGACGAGCTGATGCAACGCGACGACTGGTACTCAACCGCGCGTTCGGCGGACGATCTGGAATCCGCTGCGGAGGTCGGAGCGAAAGCCGGACACCGCGCGGCCCGCCGGGTGGGATCCCGAAAACTCGCGACCACGCGAGTTCCGGTGTTGTTCGAGGCACCGATTGCATCGGGACTGCTGGGGCATTTCGTTTCCGCCGTGAGCGGCGGCAGCTTGTACCGCAAGTCCTCGTTCCTGCTCGACAGCCTGGGCAAGCCCGTATTCTCGTCCAACATCCATATCCGCGATCTGCCGTACCTGAAGCGCGGGCTGGCGAGCGCCAGTTTCGACGACGAAGGGGTGGTCACCCGCGAGCGCGACATCGTCAACGCCGGGGTTCTGCAGGGCTATTTCCTCGGCAGCTATTCGGCGCGCAAGCTGGGCATGCGCTCCACCGGCAATGCCGGCGGCAATCACAATCTCGTCATGGATTCGACCGGCGAGGACTTTCGCACGCTGCTGAAGAAAATGGGCAACGGCCTGCTGGTAACCGAACTGATGGGGCAGGGCATCAACATGGTTACGGGGGATTACTCCCGTGGCGCCGCCGGATTCTGGATCGAAAATGGCGAGATCGCCTACCCGGTCAATGAAATCACCGTGGCCGGCAACCTCAGGGACATGTTCAAGAACATCGTCGCCATCGGCAACGACCGGTTGGCGCTCGGTTCGCGCCAGTGCGGATCGATACTGGTCGAGGGACTCACCGTGGCCGGTGAGTAAAACGAGTGCTGAGTAAAGGAAAAACAGGAAAGGCAGTTCTGAGTGCTGCCTGCTGAGTGCTGGGTAAAAGTCAAAGACGAACAGGGCATGAAGCTTTTCTCTCAGCACACAGCACGCAGCACTCAGCACTTCGCGGCAGCATTGCTGACGCTCGCGCTCGCCGCCTGCGGCGACCCTGTGCCGAAGCTGCCGAGGCTTGGACCCACGGACGTCGTGCTTGCCTTCGGTGACAGCCTGACCTACGGAACCGGCGCCCGGGAATCGGAAAGCTATCCCGTCGTGCTGTCGCAACTGATCGGAAGGCAGGTCGTGGCCGCAGGGTTCCCGGGCGAAGTGACAGCCGGCGGCCTGGAGCGCCTGCCGGACGTGCTTGACGAAGTGAAGCCGCGCATCCTGCTGCTTTGCATGGGGGGCAATGACATGCTGCGGGGTGCCGGCCATGCGACCGCGGACGCCAACCTGCGTGCCATGGTGCAATTGGCAAAGGAGCGCGGAATATCGGTGGTACTGATCGCGGTGCCCCAGCCTGCGCTGTTCAGCGGCAACGCACCTTTCTATGAAGTCATCGCCCGCGACCACCGCCTGCCTCTGGAAGGCTCGGTGCTGGAGGGCCTGATGTACGACAATGACTACAAGTCCGACCCGATCCACCCGAACGCGAAGGGCTACAGGAAAATGGCGGAAGCCATCGCCGAGTTGCTGCGCGACGCTGGGGCGGTGTAGCGGACGGGGAGGCGACCATGCGGTTCGGCATCATTGCAGTGCTCGTCCTGGCGCTTGCGGGCTGCGCGCGGAGCAAGACGGAGCAGATGGCTTATGTGGATGTGTCGATTTCCGAGCTGGGTTTCGGGCAGGCCAGCGTCCTCGAACAGACCTGGAACCTGACGCTGCGCATCCAGAATCCGAACAACTACGATATTCCCGCCGACGGCATGAAGTACCGGATCGACGTCAACGGCAAGCCATTCGCGCGAGGAGTCAACAACCAGTCGGTCATGGTGCCCCGCCTAGGCGAAGCCATGATCCAGGTCCAGGCCATCAGCGATCTGCCCAGCGTCATCCAGCAGATCGGCGATTTGCGGCGTCTCGGCCAGACCGGCATCGACTACTACATGACCGGCATGCTTTATTCCGGGGAGTGGCGCTACCCGTTCGAGTACAGCGGCGCGATCACGCCGCTGCCGTAAGGCAGGGTCGAGGGGCGAGGGACGAGAAAATGCCTATTGCTTTGGATCCCTCGCCCCCCGTCCCTCGCCCCTCGTCCCTCGAGTTG
>CAYODB010000094.1:0-5662 GCA_964402495.1 uncultured Bordetella sp. | reverse complement strand
GTTGACCGGGGTCACCTGCCGCTTCCCCTCCCGCCTCGCCCGCGCCGCGCCGTACACCGCGATATCCGATGTCGACCTGCGGGTCGGTGAAGGCGAGTTCGTCGCCGTTGTCGGGCCCACCGGTTGCGGAAAATCCACGCTCCTGAACGTTGCGGCCGGGCTGCTGCGGCCTTCGGCGGGCAGGGTCGTCGCATTCGGTGACGCGCTGGAAGCAATCAACACCCACGCCGGTTACATGTTCCAGAGCGACGCGCTGATGCCCTGGCGGACGGCGCTTGCCAATGTCGCCGTGGGGCTTGAATTCAGGGGTGTCGCTGGGGATGAGGCGAATCGGCGCGCCGGCGATTGGCTGCGCCGCGTCGGTCTTTCGGCGCATGTCCACAAGTATCCGCACGAGCTGTCGGGCGGCATGCGCAAGCGGGTCGCCCTGGCGCAGATGCTCATCCTAGATCCGAAACTGCTTTTGATGGACGAGCCGTTCTCGGCGCTCGACGTGCAGACCCGGAGCCTGATGGAGAACGAGCTCCTGAACCTGTGGTCGCAGGACCGCAAGTCCGTTGTATTCGTCACCCACGACCTGGAGGAGGCGATCTCGCTGTCCGACCGCGTCGTGCTGATGTCGGCTGGCCCCGCCAGCCACCCCATTGGCGAATTCGCAATCGACCTGCCACGGCCGCGTGACGTTGCCGAGATTCGCATGACGCCGCGCTTCGTCGAGATCCACAAGCTGATCTGGAACGCCTTGCGCGACGAAGTGCAGAAGGCTCACGCCCAGTCTTTGACCTAAGCTCCAATTCTAAATCCTGGACCACGGAGAGCACGGAGGGCACGGAGAAATGCAAGAGAGAAAAACTGGCTATGTGATGTGGCTGAACGTCGCGTGGCGGAAATATCGGCTTATGGAAGATTATCGGCAACCTATCATCCAGCCGCTGTTTTCCTCCGTGAACTCCGTGCCCTAAAAGGGTACTCCACGCTACGCGAGGGTATCCGTGGTTCAAGACTGAGATGAAGCGAAGCATATTGGCCGTCTGCCAGATCGCAATTCTGCTCGCGTTGTTCGCGCTCTGGCATGTGCTGACCGCAACGGAGGTGCTGCCGAAGTTTTTCTTTGGCGAGCCGCTGGTGGTGCTGTCGCGGATCTACGACTGGTTTGCAAGCGGGAAGATTTTTCCGCATCTTGGCGTCACCCTGCTGGAAACCCTGCTTGCGTTTGCCATCGGTACCTTGCTCGGTCTGGTCATGGGTCTGTGGCTGGCGCTTTCGCGCACCGCATCGACACTGTTCGATCCTTACATCACGGCGCTCAATTCCATGCCCCGCGTGATCCTGGCGCCTATATTCGCGGTCTGGTTCGGACTGGGCATCTGGTCGAAGGTGCTGCTCGGCGTGACCCTGGTGTTCTTTATTGTCTTTTTCAGCGTCTATAACGGCGTGCGCGAAGTCAGCCCAACCATTCTTTCCAATGCCCGCATGCTCGGCGCGTCCCGCCGCCAACTGCTGCGCCATGTCTACCTGCCCAGCGCGACCGCCTGGGTGTTTTCCAGCCTGCATGCCTCGGTGGGCATGGCCTTCGTCGGTGCAGTGGTCGGCGAATACCTGGGATCCGCCAAGGGCGTGGGCTACCTTATCCTGCAGGCTGAAGGGGTCTTCGACATCAACACCGTCTTCGCAGGTGTCCTCGTTCTGACCGCCTGCGCGCTGGTCCTCGATTTCCTTGTCACCCTCGCCGAGCGCCGCCTTCTGCGCTGGCGGCCGGGCAGCGCTTCCTGACCAGGGAAAGGCAAGGTCTTTCACCACGGAGAACACGGAGAAATGCAAGAGAGAATAATGGGCTATGTGATGTGTCTGAACGTGGCGTCGCGGAAGCATCCAATAATGCATGATCATGGGCAATCCATTTTCCAGCCACAGTCTTCTCCTTGTTTTCCTCCGTGTTCTCCATGCCCTCCCTGCCCTCCGTGCCCTAAAAGGGTACTCCACGCTACGCGAGGGTATCCGTGGTTCAAGAACTAGCCGTTTTATGGCTCTTGTCTTGAGTAAAACGACCGGTCCATGCTAGAAACAGGCTCCGGCCACACAACGAGAATACGCACTTGGAATTTTCCAACCATGCCGTCCTGATCGGCGCGCTGCTGGTGCTGCTGAGCATCCTCGCCAGCACGCTTTCCACGCGTACCGGCGCACCCCTGCTGCTGGTGTTCCTGGCCATCGGCATGCTGGCCGGGGAGGAGGGGCCCGGCCAAATCCAGTTCGGCGACTATCAGGCCGCTTATCTGGTCGGCACGGTGGCGCTGGCCGTCATCCTTTTCGATGGCGGCATGCGCACCCATACCAATACGTTCCGCATCGGGCTCTGGCCGGCCGTGTCGCTGGCGACCATCGGCGTGGTGGTCACGGCCTGCATCGTCGGCGCCGCCGCGGCAAATTTCCTCGGGCTGGACCTGATGCACGGGCTGCTGATCGGCGCCATCATCGGTTCGACCGATGCGGCCGCCGTGTTCTCGCTGCTGCATTCGACCGGCATGCGGCTGAAGGAGCGCGTTGGCGTTACGCTGGAGATCGAATCCGGCTGCAACGACCCAATGGCCGTGTTCCTGACGCTGATGCTGGTCGAGACCGTGCGCGATGACCGGCCTCTGGGTTGGCATTTCCTGGGCGAGTTCGTCCTCCAGTTCGGGCTTGGCGGCATCATGGGGGTGGCGGGCGGCTGGCTGCTGGTCCTGCTGATCAACCGGATCAGCCTGGCGAGCGGTCTTTACCCGTTGCTGGCGATGGCCGGCGGCATGGCAATCTACGGCGCCACAGTAGTGCTCGACGGCAGTGGCTTCCTGGCGATTTACCTTGCGGGCGTGATCCTCGGCAACAGCCGCATGCGTGCCTCCGGCAACATCATGCGCGTACACGACGGGCTGGCCTGGCTTTCGCAGATCCTGCTGTTCCTGATGCTGGGCCTGCTGGTCACGCCCTCGGCCCTGATTCCGGTGGCGAAAGACGGATTCCTCATCGCGGCGGTGCTGATATTCATCGCGCGGCCGATCGCGGTATGGCTGTCGCTGCTGCCGTTCTCCTTTCCCCGCAACGAACAATTCTTCATCTCCTGGGTGGGATTGCGCGGCGCGGTGCCCATCGTGCTGGCGCTGTTTCCCTGGCTGGCCGGGCTGCCGCAATCGTCGGTCTACTTCAACATCGCCTTCTTCGTCGTGCTCACTTCCCTGCTGGTACAGGGCTGGACGGTCGCGCCCCTGGCCAACTGGCTCAAGCTCAAGCTGCCCAAGGAACATGCGCCTTACTATTCGGAGTTCGTCGAAGTGCCGGGGCAGGCCGGACTCAGGCTGCTGGGTTATCGGGTGAGTCCGCTCAGCGATGCGGTCGGACACAGGGTCGGCGAACTGAAGCTGCCGCCCGACGTGCGCATCGTCGCGGTGTTTCGCGACGGCAAGCGGGTCGAGGCCGTCGGTGGAACGGAAATCGCACCGGGGGACCTCATTTATATTTTCACCGCCGAAGATCACATGGCCGAGCTCGATCATCTGTTCGTGCCGGCCGACGAGATCGAAGAGTCGGAACAGCAGCGCGTGTTCGGGAGTTTCGCTCTGAGCGGCGATGCGCCTCTTGCGGAAGTTGCGGAGATCTACGGCCTGGCGATCCCGGAGTACGCGCGTTCCGGCTCGGTTGCGGAATACATCGATCGGCAATTCCACCGACGCCCGGTGGTAGGCGACATCGTCGGGGTCGGCGGCATGAAGCTGGTGGTGCGGGAACTGAAGAATGGACGCGTTTCCCAGGTCGGCGTTCTGGTCGGCGATCGCCGCGTGGGAAAATCCAGGCGGTTTCTCCGCCGGAAGGCTGCGGACCGCAGGACGGATTCCGCCCCCGGCACGCCCGACGCAAACTAGTGCCGGCCCCGCCGGCAGGGAGGGAATGATGAAACGGACATTTGCCGCGATTGCCTGCATTGCCGCCATCCTGCCGGCGGGGATTTGTCCTGCCGCGGAGACGGCCTACCCTTTCCAGACCGTGCGCATCATATTTCCCGGGTCGGCCGGCAGCACCGGTGACGCCAGGACGCGCGTGCTCGCGGAGCGGTTGTCGGCGCGCCTCGGCCAACGTTTTGTCGTGGAAAACAAACCCGGCGCCGGCACAACGATTGGAACGGTTGCGGTGATGGGTGCGAAGCCCGACGGCTATACGCTGCTCGCGACGTTCACCCCGGCTTTCCCGGTCGGGCCGCTTCTTTACAAGGGCGCATCCTATGATCCGGTCAAGTCCTTCACGCCCATCGCCACATTCAGCAGCGGAGCACCGTTCCTCGTGGTCAATCCTTCGGTGCCGGCCGCAAACCTGAAGGAATTCGTACAGCTTGCGAAAGACAAGCCCGGTGCCGTCGCCATGGGTCATGGCGGCATTGGCGGCGCGAACCACCTTCCTGCCGAATTGTTCCGGCGCGAAGCGGGGCTCGATTTCCTGTTCGTGCCCTACAAGGGGGAACCGCAGGCGATGGTTGACGTGATCGGCGGCCAGATCACCGGCATGTTCGCCTATACCGCACTGGCGGTGCCGATGATCCAGGCTGGCAAGGTGCGGGCGCTGGCGGTTGCCGACCTGACGCGCAATCCGTCGCTGCCGCAGGTGCCCACGGTGGCGGAGTCCGGTTACCCCGGCTTTGAATTTTACGGTGTCATGCTCCTGCTGGGGCCTGCGGGGATGCCCCGCGAAGTCGTCAACCTCCTGAACCGGCAGGTCCGGGAGATCCTGCAGGAGCCGGAAGTCCGTGCCATCTACGAATCCACCGGCTCTGACCCGGTGTCCGGCACCCCGGAAGACGCGGCCGCGTTGATCAAGAAGGAACTCGACGTCAACGGCGGCATCGTCAGGAAATTCGGCCTCACTCTGGATTAGTGACGCGTACGGAGACCAAGCCATGCGCAATGCGAACGAAGCCAACCTGACCGACGCAGTGCTCGCCAGGCTCGAAGGCGCGAAGGATCCGCGCTTCAAGAAGATCATGATCAGCCTGATCACGCACCTGCATGCCGTCATCCGCGAAACGGAACTGACGGAGAAGGAGTGGTTTAGCGCGATCCAGTTCCTGACTTCGACCGGCAAGCAATGCGATCATCGGCGGCAGGAATACATCCTGTTGTCTGACACCCTCGGTGTGTCGATGCTGGTGGATGCGATCAACCATCGCAAGCCCGACGGTGCCACTGAAACCACTGTACTGGGGCCGTTCTATGTTTCCGGCGCGAAGGACATGCCGATGTGGGCTGACATCGGCGGCGGCGCGCCCGGCGAGCCGGCCTATGTATCGGGCCGCGTACTGGATGTGACGGGCAAGCCGATCCCGGGGGCGGTGCTCGACGTCTGGCAGACTGATGGCGAAGGTTTCTATGATGTGCAGCGCGACGGTGGCCACGAACAGTACGCCCGTGGCAGATTCACGACTGGCGCGGATGGCCGGTACGGCTTCAGGACGGTGAAGCCCGTGAGCTACCCGGTTCCCACCGACGGTCCAGTAGGCAAGATGCTGCTCGGCATGGGCCGGCATCCGTATCGTCCCGCCCACGTGCACGCGATCGTCACTGCGCCCGACTGCGAGCGCGTGGCCACGCATCTGTTCGTCGAGGGCGACGAGTACCTGGACTCCGACGCGGTATTC
>CAYODB010000093.1:304-14390 GCA_964402495.1 uncultured Bordetella sp. | reverse complement strand
GGTCGAGACCATGGGCGACGACATGCGCGAAGGTCTCACCTGCATTCTGTCGGTCAAACTGCCCGATCCGAAGTTCTCGTCGCAGACCAAGGACAAACTGGTTTCCTCCGAGGTGCGCCCTGTTGTCGAGGATGTTCTGTCCCAGGCGTTGCACGACTGGTTGATGGAGAAGCCGGTCGACGCAAAAATCGTCGTCGGCAAGATCATCGAGGCTGCGAGGGCGCGGGAAGCGGCACGCAAAGCGCGGGAAATGACGCGAAGAAAAGGCGTGCTGGATGGGTTCGGCCTGCCTGGCAAGCTAGCCGATTGCCAGGAAAAGGATCCTGCGCAATCCGAGTTGTATCTGGTCGAAGGCGATTCCGCCGGCGGTTCAGCCAAACAGGGCCGTGACCGCAAGTTCCAGGCGATCCTGCCGCTGAAGGGCAAGATCTTGAATGTGGAAAGAGCGCGTTTCGACAAGCTTGTGTCATCGCAGGAAATCGCCGCACTGATCACCGCACTTGGAACTAGCATCGGCAAGGACGACTTCAAGCCGGAAAAGCTGCGCTATCACCGTATCATCATCATGACCGACGCCGATGTCGATGGCTCGCACATCCGCACGTTGTTGCTGACGTTCTTCTACCGTCAGATGCCGGACCTGGTGGAGCGCGGCCATATCTACATTGCGCAGCCGCCCCTGTATAAGGCGAAGCATGGCAAGGAAGAGCGCTACCTGAAGGATGATCACGAACTCAAAGAATACCTGCTTCGCCTGGCGTTGAAGGATGCGGAGTTACATCCCGGAGGAGGCAGGCCGGCCCTGGCCAGCGAAGCGCTCGCGGAAGTAGCACGCTCCTATATCCTTGCCGAAGCAGTGATCGAGCGGCTGGGCAAGCGTACCGACCCGGCGGTATTGGCGGCGCTGCTCAAAGCGCCCGAGATCAGTCTTGCCGATGCGCAGTCGGCACAACGGGCCGCGGAGAAACTCACGACGCTGTGCGCCGGAAGCGGTCTCACAATCGAGCCGCATTACGACCAGAAGAACGAAAGGCACGTCCTGATGCTCAAGCGCCTGCAGTACGGCAACCTGCGCGTGAGCTACCTCGACGGCGATTTCCTGGCCAGCGGCGACCACGCGCAAATCCGGCAGACGGCGCAAGTCCTGCACGGCCTGCTGACAGAGGGTGCCTACGCGAAACGCGGGGAACAGGAGCACAGGGTCGGCGAGTTCAAGGAAGCGCTCGACTGGCTGCTCGAGGAGGTGAAGCGGGGGGTGTCCATCCAACGTTACAAGGGGCTGGGCGAAATGAACCCTGAGCAACTCTGGGAGACCACCATGGATCCGAAATCGCGCCGGCTGCTGCGGGCCCAGATCGAGGATGCCATTACTGCAGACGAGATTTTCACGACGCTGATGGGCGATCTGGTAGAACCGCGCAGGGCATTCATCGAGATGAATGCCCTGGGTGTACGCAACCTGGACGTCTGATCCGCGGGGCCGTCAGGCTTTCTTGGCCGCCGGCTTGCGCTTGCCGGCCTTTTTCGGTTTCGCCTTCGAGGTTTTCTTCGGTGCCGGTGCCGCGGCTGCAGGAGCCTTGCTCTTTGGCGCGCGAGGACCGCCCTTCTTCCCGCCTTTGCCCCCCTTGGTTTCTTTGGCGGCAAGCAGCTCCAGTGCTTCCTCGAGCGTGATCTTCTCAGGATCGCTGGAGGAAGGGATGGTAGCGTTGACCTTGCCGTGCTTCACGTAGGGTCCGTAGCGACCGCTGTGGACCGCCACGGTCTTATTGTCGCCGGGGTGAGTGCCCAGGGAGCGGCCGCCGCCGCCGGCAGCCTTTTTCTCCGCCAGCAACTGCACCGCGCGATCCAGCGCGATTTCGTGAACGTCATCGGCCTTGGGGATGGATTTGAACATCCCGTCGTGCTTAATGTAGGGGCCAAAGCGGCCGATACTGGCCTCCACAGGCTTGCCGGTCTCAGGGTGGGCACCAAGTTGCCGGGGTAGTGAAAGAAGTTTGACGGCAATGGCAAGAGCGTCGGCGGAAGTTTCCGTTGGAACCGGAACGTTCTTGAGCCAGGCCGCGCGTTTCGGTTTCTCTTTTGCGTCCTTGATCGTTTGTCCGAGCTGTACGTAGTGGCCGTAGGGACCTTTCAGCAGCAGTATTTCCAGCAAGGTAACGGGATCCTGGCCCAGGACGACGGGTCCGAGAGAAGCGCCACCCCACGGGCGGGTGTAATCGCATTTGGGGTAGCCACTGCAGCCGAAGAACAAACCGCGGCTGCTGTTTTGCAACAGCACCATTTTCTTGCATTTCGGGCACTGCTCCGCTGGCCGGCCGTTTTTCTGCCATTGCGGATCGAGCAGTGCTTTGGAGAAAGAACTCCAATCGATCACGCGGGCCTCGGCTTCCGGGGCGGGAATGCCCCGATCGATACCTTCCTTCTGGTCCAGATTGGCCGAAAAGCCTGACCAGAATTGGCGCATGACGGCTACCCAGTCGAGATCGCCGTTGGAAATTTCGTCGAGTTCTTCCTCCAGGTTTGCGGTGAACTTGTAGTCGACGTAATGCCCGAAATGGGCGGTCAGGAAGCCGTTGACCAGCCGGCCTATGTCCGTCGGCGTGAAGCGCTTCTTCTCAAGCACGACATAACCGCGATCCTGCAGCGTCGAAACGATGTTCGCATAGGTGGAAGGCCGGCCGATGCCGTATTCCTCGAGAGTCTTGACGAGGCTCGCCTCGGTGTAGCGCGGCGGCGGCTGGGTAAAATGCTGTTCCCCGAAAATCCGGTCTACCGGAATCGTTTCCTTTTCCTCCAGCACCGGCAACTTGGCTTCTGCTTCCTGCTCGACGTCATCGGTATCTTCCAGATACACCGCCATGAAGCCGGGGAAAACCAGCACCTGGCCGGTGGCGCGAAACAATGTATCGGCATGCCCGACCGCCATGTCAACGCTGGTGGTGTCGTACTTGGCCGGCGTCATCTGGCAAGCGAGCGTACGCTTCCAGATCATTTCGTAGAGCGCCGCCTGATCCGCGGTCAGGAACTTGCGAATCGAGTCGGGAGTGTGGAAAACGGAAGTTGGGCGGATCGCCTCGTGCGCTTCCTGTGCGTTCTTGGATTTGCTGCGATACTGGATCGGTGCGTTCGGCAGGTAGTCGGAATCGAACTTTTTCTGAATATAGCCTCGGATCTCCTGGAGCGCTTCATTGGCAAGCGAGAACGAGTCGGTGCGCATGTAGGTGATGAGGCCGACTGTGTCACCGCCTATATCGACGCCCTCGTAGAGCTGCTGCGCCGTGCTCATGGTGCTTCTCGAGGTCATCCCCAGTTTGCGTACGGCTTCCTGCTGGAGCGTCGAGGTGGTGAACGGCGGCGCGGGCTGGCGGCTCTTCGGCTTGCGCTCGACTCTAACGACCTTGCCGTTACCTTTCGCGGATTTCTGGATGTCTGCGACCAGATCTTTCTGCTGGCTCTCGGTCGCGACAGTGAATTGCTCTACCTTGTCTCCCCGGTACTGGATCAGGCGAGCGTCAAACTTCTGCTTGCCCTTGTGACTGTCGAGGTGGACGCTCCAGTACTCGCGGGTGTTGAAATTTTCGATCTCCTGCTCGCGCTCGACGATCAATCGCAGCGCGGGGCTTTGAACCCTGCCGGCCGATAGGCTAGGGCCGATTTTTTTCCACAGGAGGGGCGAAATGCTGAAGCCCACCAGGTGGTCCAGCGCACGCCGGGCCTGCTGCGCGTTCACCAGAGGCATCGAAATATCGCGTGGATGCGCTACTGCGTCCTTCACAGCAGATTCTGTGATTTCGTAGAACACCACGCGACGCAGCTTCTTGCCCTTAAGCAGTTTCCTGCTCTTGAGGATCTCGGCGAGGTGCCAGGCAATTGCCTCGCCTTCGCGGTCCGGGTCGGTTGCCAGATAGATGGTATCGGCCTTGCCAACGGCCTTGGCGATCGCGTCGACATGCTTCTTGTTCTTCTCGACCAGGGCGTATCGCATGTTGAAATCATCGCCGGGATCCACTGCGCCTTCTTTGGCTTCGAGATCGCGTACGTGCCCATAGGACGCAGCTATCTCGTAGCCACGCCCGAGATACTTCTTCAGAGTCTTTGCCTTGGAGGGCGACTCGACGATCAGGAGACTTTGGGACATTGCTCATCCGGCCGAAAAGAGGGCGGAATGATAAAGAAGTTGGCGCCGAAGGAGCAAGCGCTACTTCAAATAGAGGTTTACTGCAGGTAGCGCTCCTGGCTGGGCGAGATCAATTCGTCCAGGACCAGTGTGTCCACGGCTTCGTTCTGGTTCCACAGCACCATCAACACGATCAGCTTGACCTCTTCAAGGTCCACCGCTGGTTCATCCAGCGCCAGAACCCGCTCGATGATGAGCTCGCGCTGTAATGCGTTGATGACGCCCGCGGTCTCGAGGAACATCAGGAAGCCGCGGCCTTCGGCAGACAGCGCTGCGAGCTCCTGCTCGGTATAGAAACGGAAGCCGTCGCTTCCGACCAGGCAGGTGCCGCCCTGGTCCAGGCGTTCAAGCCCGCTCAGCCAGGACAGTGCCTGCGAAATGTCGCGGCTGTCAAACCCCGCCGCGGAAAGGCGTTTAGAGATAGTTTCTTGATCGGGGTAGGCGCCGGCATGGAAGTAGTTCTCGAACAGGAAGACGAGGATGTCGAACATGAGCCCCTGTCTGGAGGTGTTAACGCTCCTCACGCTAGCGCAAGCGCTGGAACTTTCCGCCTGGCAGGCGACTCACCAGCCCGTCAAGCTCCAGTGTCAACAGCATCGCCGAAGCGGTTTCCGGCGTCAAGCCGCTGCGCGCACACAGTGTGTCCTGGTCGACCGGATCGAAACCCAGCATGTCCAGCAACGCCTGGTATTCCGACGCGACCGGGACGGTTTCGCGGGGGGCGCGGCTTTGCGTGACGGCACCGAGTTCCTCGAGGATGTCGTTGCTGCTTTCGACGAGCTTTGCGCCCTGCTTGATCAGCCGGTGGCAGCCTTTCGACAGCGTCGAATGGATCGACCCGGGGACGGCGAACACTTCCCGGCCCTGCTCGAGGGCGTAGCGGGCGGTGATCAAGGACCCGCTTTTCAGTGCGGCTTCAACGACCAGGCAGCCCCGGGTCAGACCACTGATCAGCCGGTTGCGGCGCGGGAAGTTGATCGACAGCGGCGGCGTGCCCAGCGCGAATTCGGACACCAGCGCCCCCTTGGCGGAAAGCTCATGCGCCAGTTCCCGGTTGCGCGCCGGATAGACGACGTCGAGACCGGTTCCCACCACGGCGATGGACGAAGAGGCGCCCGCCAGCCCGCCACGATGCGCGGCGGCGTCGATCCCCAGCGCGAGTCCGCTGACAATGGTAAAGCCGCCATCCGACAGTTCGCGGGAGAAAGCCTCGGCATTGTCGCTGCCCTGCCTGGTCGCATTGCGGCTGCCAATTACCGCCAGCGCGGCACGATTGAGGAATGCGACCGCGCCCTTGAGATATAAGACTGGAGGCGGATCGGAAATTTGTAACAGGAGTTGCGGATAGTCTTCATCGGCAAGCGTGAGAACCCGATTGGCCGGATCCTCCAGCCAGCGCAGCACGGCGTCGATGCGTCCCGGGTCCGCGCCAGCGTGAATTGCTGCTGCGATTTCGGTGGAAACGATGCGCCCGAGGCTGGAGGTCTTTGCCGAACACACGGCCTCGGGGTCGCCGAACTCGGCGAGCAACTTGCGAAAGGCCCCGGCTCCAAGCCCGGGGATCAGGCTGAGCGACAGCCAGGCGCGCAGTTCATGCTCCGGCGCCATGCGCCGTTCAGCCGGTGCTTAAGGCGTCCGGGCGACGTCGAGAAGGTTTACCGGCCGCGTTGTGTCCATCACCAGCGCGTAAGACACCTTCTCGAACACGCGGAACACCATCACGACCCCGTAGCGCTCCTGCGGCAGCTTGATGCGTTCCGCCTTGTTGGTGGAGCCGGCCGGATTCACGGACGGGCGATCGCGGTATAGGGCAAGCACATGTCCGACTTCAAGGCCCTCGCGCGCGCCGCGGTTGATCACGACTACCGACTGCGGTCCGATCTCGGAGACACTGTTGTCGCTGGATGCGATGATTTTGGCGCTGATATTTCCGCCAGGCGAACGGGGCATGAAAGGAAGCGTTGAAAACGGCGGGGCTTTGACCAGCCGGTCTCCGGGAGCGATTTCCTGAACCGCCTTGGTGATGGTCACCGTGCTGATTTCGCCGAACTCGCTGATCCGGGCATCGCCCAGATGTACGGCCTCGCGGCCGAGAAATTCCTTGGTATCCGGGTCGACCAGCGAGCGGCCGGGGCGGAAGATGTTCCATTCTGAACCGTCTTCCCAGACGATTCCTTTGGTGAAAGCGACGTCGTCCTTGGACAGGACCACCCGGTTCTCCTGGCTGGCGACCAGGGTAGGCGCCCCATCGAGTTCGCGCTCTCCAACCACCAGGGCTTGCGTGAGGAAGGGACCGATGGTCTTCAGCGAAACTGTCGGTATCGCACGCGCCGCCAGCTCCTGTTTGCGGATCGCGGGGCTAAGCTTGGTCGTGACCAAGTTCCATTCCCCGCTTTGGCCGTCGCCGGAGCTGCCGGCGGTATCGCCTTCGCGGCGCAATCTGGGCGTCTTGCCGGTGAAATCGAGGATGACCACATCGCCCGGATAGATCCAGTGCGGGTTCTTGATCTCGTCCTTGTTCAACCCCCAGACGTCCGGCCAGCGCCAGGGATCCTTGAGGAAGCGCCCGGAGATGCCCCAGAGCGTGTCGCCTTTGACGACGACATAGCGATCCGGCGCGTTTTCGGCGAGTTGAACCTCGTCCGCCGCGCCAACGCCCGGCAACCAGGCTGCCGCCAGCAGGAGCAGGGATATAATTGATTTGCCCATCTCAGGCCCCCATTTCAGTCGATCTGAATCGCATCCCAAACCCCGCGTCGCAATAGCGTGCTGCGCGCGATTCGATACTTTGGTTTAAATTCTGCATCTAGTTTATTAAATTTGCAAGCAAATATGGCGATTCTCCCCATCCTCCACTACCCTGACCCCCGCCTCCATAAAATCGCTAGGCCAGTATTCGAGGTCAATAGCGAGATTCGCAAACTCGTCCGGGATATAGCCGACACGATGTATGCGGCGCCTGGCGTGGGGCTGGCCGCGACGCAAGTGGACGTTCACCAGCAAGTCATCGTGATCGATACTTCGGAAGCCCATGATGACCTGTTGGTGCTGATCAATCCCGAAATCCTGGATGCGCGTGGCCGGTCGGAGTGCGAGGAAGGCTGTCTTTCTGTTCCCGGCATCTTCGAACTCGTAACCCGGGCCGAATGGATCCGGGTGCGGGCACTCGGCGTGGACGGCAAACCGTTTACCCGCGAGGCCACTGGCCTGCTGGCGGTGTGCGTGCAGCATGAAATGGATCACCTCAAGGGCAAGGTTTTCGTCGAATACCTTTCGCGCCTCAAGCAGGTCCGCATCGTCGCAAAACTGAAAAAACAGCAGCGGCAGACCCTCTAGACTCCGCCACGATGCGCCTCGTTTTTGCCGGAACGCCGGCGTTTGCCGCCGCTTCGCTGCGGGCTGTCGTGGAGGCCGGTCACGATGTAGCCCTGGTGCTGACCCGGCCTGATCGTCCCGCGGGCCGGGGCATGAAGCTGATGTCCAGCGAGGTCAAGCAGGCAGCTCAGCAACACGGGCTCCCCGTCTTTCAGCCGCCAACCCTGAAAGATCCCGGCGTGCAACAACAGATCCACGCCGCCGGCGCCGGGGCTATGGTGGTCGCAGCGTACGGTCTGATCCTGCCCCGGCCGGTGCTGGACATGTTCTCCATCGGCTGCATAAACGTTCACGCCTCGCTGTTGCCGCGGTGGCGCGGTGCGGCGCCAATCCAGCGCGCCCTGCTTGCCGGCGACAGCGAAACCGGGATTTCCATCATGCGCATGGAGGAAGGGCTCGACACCGGCCCGGTGTATCTCATGCAGCGGGTGCCGATTGCCGCCAATGAAACCGCGGGCAGCCTGCACGACAAGCTGGCGGCGCAAGGCGCCCGGTCCATCGCCGAAGCCCTTATCGGCATCGCCACCGGCAGCATTGCGGCACACTGCCAGCCGGAGGACGGCGTGACTTATGCGGCGAAGATCATGAAGGAGGAAGCCGCCCTGGCCTGGCCGGCCGATGCCGTCGAACTGGAAAGACGGATTCGCGCCTTCAATCCATTTCCCGGCGCCTCCACCACGTTGCACGGCGAGCCGCTGAAGATCTGGCGAGCCAGCGCGTGCGCCGATAGCGGAGAACCCGGATGCATCCTGCGCGCCGATGCGGAACAGATACTGATTGCGTGCGGACGGGGGGCCTTGCGGCTGGAGGAACTGCAGCGCGCCGGCGGCAAGCGCATGAGCGGCGCCGAGTTCCTGAACGGCGCGCCGCTCGCGGTCGGCGGGCGCCTCGGCGGCTGACCGCAGTAGTATCGTGCAGAAGGTTCAACGCATCGCCGCAAACACGGTCGCCGCAGTTCTCGCGGGCAGGAGCCTGACGCTGCTGCTGGAAAACGCCTGGCGGGATAACCGCGATCTCTCGCGAAGCGACCGCGGCGCGATCCAGGATCTGAGCTATGGCAGCCTGCGCCACCTCGGTCGGCTGCGCGCGATACTCGATCAACTGATCAACAAACCCGTCGCCAAGGCGGAATTGCAGGCGCTCCTTCTGGTCGCGATTTATCAGCTCGAGTACAGCGAGGCCGCTCCTTACGCAGTGGTCGATCACGCGGTGGAGTGCGCGTCGCAGATCGCCGGTGCGCAGATGAAAGCATTCGTCAACGCGGTGTTGCGCAATTTCCAGCGCAACCGCGAGCAGTTGCTGCTAAGGGCCGAGTCCACGGACGAAGGCCGTTTTTCCTATCCCGATTGGTGGATCAGCCGGCTGCGCCGCGAGCTTCCCGCGGAAGCGGAAAGCGTGCTGCTCGCGGGCAATGCCCATCCGCCGATGACCTTGCGGGTAAATCGCAGGCTGCGTTCGCCGGAGCAGTACCTGGAGCAGCTAGCCGCTGCCGGCATGAAATCGCGCCAGCTTAACAACGGCGCCTTGCTGCTGGCGCAGCCGGTTCCGGTCGAACAGCTTCCGGGATTCGCGCAGGGCGAAGTCTCCGTTCAGGATGCGGGTGCGCAGATGGTCGCGCCCGCCCTCGACCTGATGGACGGCATGCGCGTACTCGATGCGTGTGCCGCGCCCGGCGGCAAGACTGCGCAGATTCTCGAAACCGCGAATGTCGAACTCGATGCGCTGGATGTCGATCCGGCAAGGCTGCAGCGCGTGAGGGCGAACATGGACAGGCTCGGCCTGTCCGCGCACCTGCAATGCGCGGATGCCGGGGCGCTCGATTCCTGGTGGGACGGCCGCGGCTTCGACCGCGTCTTGCTCGATGCCCCCTGCTCCGCGTCGGGCGTCGTGCGGCGTCATCCGGACATCAAGTGGCTCCGCCGCTCCGCCGACATTGGGGGATTCGCCGCTCAGCAGCAGCGCCTGCTCGATGCGCTGTGGAAGGTGGTGGCCCGCGGTGGTAAATTGCTCTACGTGACCTGCTCGATCTTCAGGGAGGAGAATCAGGAAGGCGTCGACAGGTTTGCCGCCCGCCAGCCGGACGCGCGCATCCTCGGCGGCATGCCGGGGCGAAACGGCCTGCTGCTGCCGAATGACGAGCACGATGGGTTCTACTACGCCCTCCTGCAGAAAAACTGACATGCTGCGCTGGCTCGCCGTGCTGTTCGGGCTGTGCTGCGGAATCGCCGCCGCCGCGCCGGAGGGCATCCACGTCAAGTCGGCGGAGCTGTCCCTGAACGCCGGCGACTATTACCTCGAGGCCACCTTCGAGGTCGGACTGACCCACACGCTGGAAGACGCCCTCAACAAGGGACTGCCCCTGCACTTTGTCATTGAGTTCGAACTGATCCGGCCGCGCTGGTACACACTTTATCTCTGGAACAAATCCGTGGTCGAACTGGAGCAGCAATACCGCCTTTCCTACAATGCGCTGACACGCCAGTACCGGTTGTCGCTCGGCGCTCTGCACCAGAATTTTGACACGCTCGAGGAAGCCCTTGCACTGCTGGGGCGCCTTCGCCCGCGCTTCGTCGCGGAGGCGGAGCAGCTCGGGGAGAACAAGGTCTACGACGCCGCAATCCGCATGCGGCTCGATGTCTCGCAGTTGCCCAAGCCGTTCCAGATCAATGCGCTCGCCTCCCGCGACTGGAACCTTTCCTCAGACTGGTACCGCTGGACGGTAGCGCCATGAGCAGGAAGCAGGGGCCCCATTTCATGGGGATGCGACCGCCCGCGATTGGCGCCAGCGGCCAACAGCGGGATGGACGCACGCTGTCATGGGTAGTGGAGGCCGCGCCATGAGCAGGAAGCAGGGGCCCCATTTCATGGGGATACGACCGCCCGCGATTGGCGCCAGCGGCCAACAGCGGGATGGACGCACGCTGTCATGGGTAGTGGAGGCCGCGCCATGACTCGCCTGGCGCGTGCCGTGCGGCGTTCTCTGGCCAGCCGCGGCATGAAGTACCTGATAACGCTGGTGCTGCTGCTCGGCGCGGTCATGCTGTACCTGTTGTCCACCGCCAGTGCCAACACGCCCTGGTTTTCCAACCGGCTGCCGCTGCTGCTGGGCCTTGGCCTTGCGCTGGTTGCAGTGCTCATGCTGGTGGTGGGCTATCAGTTGCTGGTGCTTCGCCGGCGCCTCAAGGCGAGAGTGTTTGGTTCCAAGCTCACGCTCAGACTGGTCCTGCTGTTCTCGCTTGTGGCAGTGCTGCCGGGCGCGCTCGTATACGGGGTGTCGGTGCAGTTCCTGTCGCGGTCCATCGAGTCCTGGTTCGACGTCCGTGTCGACACCGCGCTGGAAGGGGGACTCAATCTGGGCCGAGTGAATCTTGACACCATGCTCAAAGACCTGCGCAGCAAAGCCGAGTCCATGGCGCTGGTGCTTTCGGAACGCGTCACGCCCAGATTGCCGACCGTGCTCAATACCCTGCGCGAACAGGCTTCGGTTTACGAAGCCACGCTGCTGGGTCCTGACGGGACCCTTATCGCGTTTTCCGGCACCGACTCCGCGCAGCTGGTGCCGGACCTGCCCTCGCCTTCGGTGGTGCGGCGGGTGCGCATGCAGCGGCCCTACGGCGCGATAGAGGCGGTCGGCGAAGGGCGCTTGCAGTTGCGGGTGCTGGTGCCGGTCAACGATGTTTCGGGCGGCACACTGTTGCTGCAACTGGTGCAGCCGGTGCCGCCGCAGCTCGCGCGCGATGCGCAGATGGTGCAGGAGACTTATCGCGACTATCAGGAACTGTCGTTGTCGCGGCTTGGCCTGAAGCGGCTATACGCCCTGACGCTAACATTGTCGCTGCTGCTCGCCCTGCTGTCGGCCCTGCTGCTGGCCATTTTTTTCAGCGAGCGCCTGTCGGCCCCGCTGGGTATTCTCGCCGCTGGCACGCGGGCGGTCGCCCAGGGCGATTTCAGCCAGCGGCATCCGGTCAAAACCCATGACGAACTGGGACTGCTGACCGAATCGTTCAACAGCATGACCATGCAACTCGCCGATGTGCGAGCCGATGCGCAGCGCAACCAGGAGCAGGTGGCGGCGGCCAAGGCGTATCTCGAGAGCGTGCTGGGCAACCTCTCCGCGGGCGTCATGTCATTTGACGCGGAACTGCGCTTGCGGTCGGTGAATCCCAGTGCGGAACAGATCCTTGGCACGGACTTCGGCGCGCTGCTGGGCATCCGGCCGGGGGAATGGCCGCAGCGCGAGGCGCGGCTGCTGACCATCGGCGATGCCGTGCAGGAAACCCTCGACGAAGCCCGCGACGGCGCTCGTGAGAGACAGGTGGAGCTCACGGTGACCGGCGGCAAACAGGTGCTGCTGTTGCGGGCATCGCGTCTCGCGGGCAGTGCCGAGGCAGGCATGGTGTTGGTGTTTGACGACATTACGCGCCTGCTGCAGGCGCAGCGCTATGCTGCGTGGGGCGAAGTGGCGCAGCGGCTCGCGCACGAGATCAAGAATCCGCTGACCCCGATCCAGCTGTCGGCGGAACGGTTGCAGCACCGTCTGGCAGACCGGCTGGACCAGCAAGACGGCGAGATCCTCCTGCGCTCAACCCAGACCATCGTCAACCAGG
This sequence comes from uncultured Bordetella sp., assembly GCA_964402495.1. Lineage (GTDB taxonomy): Bacteria > Pseudomonadota > Gammaproteobacteria > Burkholderiales > JACQAP01 > JACQAP01. The sequence goes on along the minus strand of CAYODB010000093.1, from coordinate 2,231 downwards.
TGGCTGCTCTCAAGCGCATGGTGGATGCCTTCAGCCAGTACGCGCGCTCACCCGAAACGGACCTGCAGGCGCTCGACTTGAACCAACTGGTGCGCGACGTGCTCGGTCTGTACGAAGCTTCGCGACCCGCCCTGCAGATCGACCTCGCGTCTGAGCTGCCGGCGGTATCCGGCGATCCAGCGAAGCTTCGGCAGGTCATCCACAATCTCCTGCAGAATGCCGAATATGCGGTGGCGGAAAGCCCGTCGCCGCGCATACTGGTGCGCACCGAGGCTCTCGAGCATGGCGCGCGCCTCAGCATTCAGGACAACGGCCCGGGATTCCCGGAAGCGCTCATGGCGCGCGTGTTCGAACCTTACGTCACCACCAAGGCCAAAGGGACCGGCCTGGGGCTCGCCATCGTCAAGAAAATCGTGGAAGAACTCAACGGCACGATCGCCATCACCAATCCCGTCGGCGGCGGAGCGCTGGTCACCATCACGCTGCCGCGGATGCAATCCCGGGCCGCTGAACTCCGACTCAACAGGCAGGCAGGCAGATGAGCCAGATCCTGGTCGTTGACGATGAAGTGGGAATCCGCGAGTTGCTGTCGGAAATCCTGCGCGAAGAAGGCCACCAGGTCCGGCTTGCGCAGAACGCGACCGAGGCCCGGCAGATGCGCGGCCGGGCACGTCCCGATCTGGTCCTGCTTGACATCTGGATGCCGGACACCGACGGCATCACCCTGCTCAAAGAATGGGCCAGCACAGGCCAGCTCACGATGCCCGTCGTCATGATGTCGGGCCATGGCACCATCGACACGGCGGTGGAGGCGACGCGTATCGGCGCCTACGCCTTCCTCGAGAAACCGATCGCACTACAGAAACTGCTCTCCACCGTGGGCACGGCGCTCAAACAGGGCGCGCCCAAGTCCGGCCCGCCGGCGGTTCTGGCGGTGGTCGGTAAATCGGCCGCAGCCGAACAAATGCGGAACCAACTGGATCGGCTGCGAACCCTGAAGTCACCGGCACTGCTGGTCGGAGAACCCGGCGCGGGGGCCGAGCAATGCGCCCGCCTGCTGCACCAGGCCAACACCCCCTGGGTGGCGCCGGAAGATTTCTCCGTGCTCGACTCCCCCGACAACAACCTGGTGGGCCAGGCCGCAGAGGGCATCCTGTTCCTGCACGAAGTCGGAGCCCTGTCGCTGAGGCAGCAGAAGAGCCTGCTTACCCAGACCATCAAACTGGAACGCTACAACACGCGGCTGGTGTCCTCGACCTCTGTCGGCTTGCCAGAGAAAGTCGCGGCTGGCCAGCTTGATGCGCGCCTGTACGCATTGCTGGCCGGTGTGGTCATGCGCGTGCCGCCGCTGCGCGAGCGTGCGGAAGACGTGCCCGAGCTTGCCAACCTGGTGCTGTCGCGAGCCATCGAGGCCAAGGAAGTCTCTCCACGGGCCCTCAACACTGCGGCGCTGAATGCGTTGCGCAACTATCACTGGCCCGGCAACCTGGTGCAACTCGAAAGCGTGATCAGAACGGTGGCGCAGCTCGCGCTCGGCAGCGACATCGGCGTGGCGGACATCAGCAACGCACTGGCAACCCTGGAGGCGCCGCCGCCAAGCCCGGCGCAGGCGCTTCCGCTCGACCGCGAGTTGCGCGAAGCGCGCGACGCTTTTGAAAGGGTGTACTTCGAGTACCACCTCAATCGCGAAGGCGGAAACATGAGCCGGGTGGCGGAACGCGCCGGCCTCGAGCGCACCCATCTCTACCGCAAGCTCAAGCAGCTCGGCGTCAAACTTCCCCGCCGCAATGACGAATAGCCGTGGCGTCTTCGGGTAGAATTCAGTCAATCCCGGTCCCGGGATTTTTCTTTTGTCCAACCGGAACTGAAGGAACACATGGCAACCAGGACAGATCTCGCCAACGCAATCCGAGCATTGGCGATGGAC
>CAYODB010000093.1:0-294 GCA_964402495.1 uncultured Bordetella sp. | reverse complement strand
GATGGACGCGGTGCAGAAGGCCAATTCCGGCCACCCGGGCATGCCGATGGGTATGGCCGAGATCGCCGAGACGCTGTGGAACCACTACCTGCGGCACAACCCGGCCAATCCCGCGTGGCCCGAGCGCGACCGCTTCATCCTCTCCAACGGCCACGGCTCCATGCTGCAGTACGCGTTGCTGCACCTGAGCGGCTACGACCTGCCGATTGACGAAATCAAGCGCTTCCGCCAACTGCATTCGAAAACGCCGGGCCACCCCGAGCATGGCCTGACGCCGGGCGTGGAAACCACCAC
>CAYODB010000092.1:0-14478 GCA_964402495.1 uncultured Bordetella sp. | reverse complement strand
GGCCCGGCTTCCCGGTCCGGGCCGTCTGCTTGAGTCGCTGTGTTGGGGCGGCTTACGGCAGGTAGGGGAAGGTGCTCGCGTCGTGCGAAGCGGGGTCCAGAGCGCTCTCCGGCGCGGTTGTGGTGTTGGCCACCACCGTGTCGCGGCCCTTCAATTCATAAAACCGGATCAGGAAATCAAGCAGCGTATCCATACGAACCTCCATTAAATCAGGCTGCATCCATTACTGCAGATGCCACGGTTCGCAATGTACGCTCATGCAAATAAATCGCCTAGATCATCATGGCGCATATGATTTATGCAAATTTGATGATAAATTATCCTGGAGCTATCTTTGAAGGCAGACGATGGACAGACTCTACCAGATGCGGCTCTACACCCGGGTGGTCGAGACCGGAAGCTTCTCCGCGGTGGCTCGCGAACTGGGAACGATCCAGCCCACCATCAGCAAGCAACTCACTAATTTGGAAGAACATTTAGGCGTCCGCCTGCTGAATCGGACCACCCGCCAGCTAAGCCCGACTGAAGCCGGCCGCAAGTACTACGAGCGCTGCAAGCGCATACTTGATGAGGTATCCGACCTCGAAGGCAGCCTGTCCGACCTGCAAACCCGGCCGACCGGCATGTTAAGGGTCCATGCGGCCGTGGCATTTGGCCAGCTTTATATCCTCCCGGTGATGTTCAAGTTCCGGCGTCTTTACCCCGGCTTGGCCATCGACCTGATGTTGTCCGACCGCTACGTAGACGTAATCCAGGAAGGCGTGGACGTGGCCATTCGCTTTGGCGAACTGCGCGATTCCCAACTCGTGGCCCGGCGAATCGGCGGCTCGACGCGGGTCTGCGTGGCGAGTCCCGCCTACCTGCGCGCCCGCGGCACGCCGAAATCGCCGGGCGAGTTGTTCTCGCACAATTGCATTACCTACAACTACCTGTTCAGCAATGAGTGGGAGTTCTACACCGGCAAGGGGCCGACCACGGTCCGGGTGGGGGGCGACTTCCGCGCCAACAGCGCCCTCACCATCCGTGCGGCGGCGCTTGAGGGCATCGGCATCGCGCATATGCCTACCATGTTCGTGCAGGAAGACATCGACAACGGTCGTCTGGTGCGCGTGCTGGAAGACTATGGTCCGCCCGCGGTGGACGTGCACGCGATCTATCCATCGGCGCGTTTTCTTTCCGGCAAGGTGCGCCTGTTCCTGGATTTCGTAAGCGAAGAATTCAAGAACGCGCCCGCGCTGCAGGTCGAAACCAAAAAGCCGAAGCGCGTGCCGCGCATCCGCGCCAAGGTTTCTTCTTGAATGGAACGGGATCGGGCCATGAGCGGGGAATCACCGAAACAACTGGAACTCCGCAGCGCCGATGCGAAGGACCTGGCCATCATTCTCACTTTTATCCGGGAACTCGCAGAGTATGAGCACCTGAGCCACCTGGTCACGGCCACCGAAGGGGGATTGGGCGAATCGTTGTTCGGTAAGCACCCGGGCGCTGAAGTCGTGCTGGCTTTCGAAGGCAACGAGCCAGCCGGCTTCGCGGTCTTCCTCCACAATTTCTCCACATTCCTTGGCGTCAGGGGCTTGTGGCTGGAGGATCTGTTCGTGCGGCCCGCCTTCCGCGGCCGCGGTTACGGCAAGGCGCTGCTGCTGCACGTTGCGCGCATCGCCTGCGAGCGCGGTTGCGGCCGTTTCGAATGGTCCGTCCTGGACTGGAACGAACCTTCGATCCGTTTTTACAAGTCGCTGGGCGCGCAGGCCCTGGACGACTGGACCATCTTCCGCGTCACCGGCCAGGCGCTGCGGGACCTCGCGCGAATGAAATAGCACGACCGTGCTACACCCATTCTGCTTCCAGACCTTGTCACCACAGAGGCACAGAGACACGGAGAAAGACCAGATGAATCGAAAAGGGTGGTGTGAATAGGTGAATTTGGTGACATTGCGACTTTGCTTGAATAGGCGCTGGCCTGCCTTGTCCCTTTTCCGCTCGGCTTTTCTCCGTGTCTCTGTGCCTCTGTGGTGAAAGCTCTACGAGCGCAGAGTTATGGCTGCCGCAAATAAAACCCTTGTAACCCGGCAGGGGAGTGGCACTACAATACGCGCCGTGATTCGCCTTGCCCGCTATTGCATCGAACTCCGGATGGCTGCAGCCCTCCAAGAGATTTGGTCCCCCGAGAATTCCCAGGTCCGCCTTTACCAGTACCGTGCCGACGCCGTCCCCGCGGGCGGCTTTTTTATTTCCCGCAGTATCGTGATCCGCTGACGATGGCAAAGAAACCGAACAGCTACACCGCAGAAGACATCGAGATCCTCGAGGACCTGTCGCCGATCCTGCACCGGCCGGGGATGTACACCGATCCGGTGAACCCGAACCACGCGCTGGTCGAGATCATCGACAATTCCGCCGACGAAGGCCTCGCCGGTTACGCCAAGAACGTGCAGATCGTACTCTACGAGGACGGCTCGGCGGAGGTGACCGACGACGGCCGCGGCATCCCGGTCGACATCCATCCCAAGAAAAAAGTGCCCGCGGTGCAGGTGATCTTCACCACCCTGCATTCCGGCGGCAAGTTCCGCAAGACCGACAAGGACGCGGCGTATCGCATCGCCGGCGGCCTGCACGGCGTCGGCGTGTGCGTGCCGAATGCGCTCTCTACGAAGCTGGAGGTCGAAGTGAAGCGCGACGGCGAACGCAGCCGCATCGTGTTCGCCGACAACGGCAAGGTGAAGGAGCCCCTGAAGAAGCTGGAAAAGATCGGCCCGCGCGACACTGGCACGCGGGTGCGCTTCTGGCCCGACGGCAAATATTTCGACTCGCCGAAAATCGTCATCAACGACATCGCGCTGCTGCTTCGCGCCAAGGCCATGCTGCTGCCGGGTGTGCGCTTCTCGCTCGGTGTCGAAAAGAACAAAAAAATCGAGACCCAGACCTGGCATTTTCCGGAAGGTATCAAGGGTTACTTTGCGACGGCGATCGAGGGCAACGATCCGGTCGCCAGCACCTTCCTCGGCGAGCGTTACGTCACCGCGCAGTCGGAGTCCGACAGCTTTGCCGAAGGCGAGGGCGCCATGTGGGCCATCGCCTGGACGCCGGACGGCGAACTGGTCAATGAAGCCTACGTCAATATGATTCCCACGCGCCACGGCGGCACGCATGTCTCCGGCCTGCGCGAAGGCGTGTACAACGCCATCAGGAACTTCATCGACCTGCACGCGATGGGCCAGCGCGGCCTGAAAGTGGTGCCCGAAGACGTCTGGTCGCGCGCCTCCTACGTCCTGGCGGTCAAGATGCTTGACCCGCAGTTCAAGGGTCAGGTGAAGAACGAACTGATCTCGCGCGATGGCGTGAAGCTGATCGCGCAGATGGTGCGGGATCCCTTCGAGCTGTGGCTCAACCAGCACGTGGACGAGGGCAAGCGCATCGCCGAACTGGTCATCAGCCAGGCCAGCGCGCGCACGCGCGCGGCGCAGAAAGTGGAGCGGCGCAAGTCCTCCGGCGTCGCGGTGCTGCCGGGCAAACTCACCGACTGCGCCTCCGACGATCCGGACCGCAACGAGATGTTCATCGTCGAAGGCGATTCCGCCGGCGGTTCGGCGAAGCAGGCGCGCGACAAGGAATTCCAGGCCGTGCTGCCGCTTAAGGGCAAGCCGAAGAACACCTGGCAGGACAGTCCCGACACGCTCTACGCGAACAAGGAAATCGAAGCCATCGCCCTGGCGATCGGCGTCGACCATCACAAGCCCGGCGACAACGTCGATCTCTCCGGGTTGCGCTACCGCAAGATCATCATCCTTGCCGACGCGGACGTGGACGGCGCCCACATCCAGGTGCTGCTGCTGACTTTGTTCTTCAAGCATTTCCCCAAGCTGATCGACAACGGCAACGTCTATGTCGCCCAGCCGCCGCTATTCCGCATCGACGTGCCCTCGCACGGCAAAGGCAAGCCCGCGCGAAAACTGTATGCACTGGACAAGCAGGAACTCGAAGGCATCGAGGAAAAGCTCGAGGACGAGGGCGTGCGTCCCGGTTCCTGGAGCGTCAGCCGCTTCAAGGGCCTCGGCGAAATGAATCCGGAACAATTGTGGGAAACCACACTCAATCCCGATACGCGGCGCATGCTGCCCGTGGCGCTCGATGCCGGCACCGATATCTCCGTGGACATTTTCAACATGATGATGTCCCGCGAAAATGCCTCGCAGCGCCGCGAGTGGATGGAAACGTACGGGAACCTCGTCGAAGCGGATATTTCATAGGTGCTACGTGCTGAGAGAAAGAGAAATCCTGAAAATGCAGGTCACTAGGTATTCTTTTCGTTCGCTGGCTGGCTACGCATCACGCAGCACTCAGATGCAGCTCTTTCCCGGCACCCAGCACACAGCACTCAGTACCTTCGTTTATGGCTGACCAGAAAGACCTGTTTGGTTCCAGCGAAAACGCAGGCGCCGAGAAGAAAATGAAGAAAAAAGACTCCCCGCCGCCGGGAGGCGGCGATGGCGGCGGTTTGCCGCCGCATTTCGCGCCGATCACCGGCGACTTCGGCGATTCGCTGCCGCTCGGCAAGTACGCGTCGACCCAATACCTTCAATACGCGATTGCAACGGTGAAGGATCGCGCGCTGCCGCGCGTGGCCGACGGTCAGAAGCCGGTGCAGGGCCGCATCCTCTATTCGATGTGGACCACGAATACGCGCGCCGGCACCAAGCGCACCAAGTCGGCGGCGGTGGTCGGTGAGGTGCTCGGCAAGCTGCACCCGCACGGCGACCAGTCGGTGTACGACGCGCTGGTGCGCCTGGCGCAGGACTTCACCATGCGATACCCGCTGATCGACGGCGAAGGCAACTTCGGCTCACGCGACGGCGACGAGGCGGCGGCCTACCGCTACACTGAGGCGCGGCTGACGAAGTTCGCCGAAGTGCTGCTGTCGGAAATCGATCTTGGCACGGTGAACTTCATCCCGAACTACGACGGTACGCGCGAAGAGCCGACGGTGTTGCCCGCGCGCCTGCCGGTGGTGCTGCTCAACGGTGCGTCCGGCATTGCGGTGGGCATGGCGACGGAAATCCCCAGCCACAATCTGAACGAAGTCTCGGCGGCGGCGATCGCGATGATCCGCGATCCCGAGCTCAACATCACCGGCCTGATGAAGCACATCAAGGGGCCGGATTTTCCGGGCGGCGCGCAGGTCATCACGCCGCGCGCGGAACTGAAGGAGGCCTATGCGACGGGCCGTGGTTCGGTGCGCGTGCGCGCGCGCTGGAGTATCGAACGCCTCGCGCGCGGGCAGTGGCAGATGGTTGTGCATGAACTGCCGCCCGGCACGTCCGCCAAGAAGGTGCTGGAGGAAATCGACGCCATCACCAACCCGCAGACGAAGCCCGGCAAGAAATCGCTGACGCCAGAGCAGACCCGTGAAAAGCAGCTGGTGCTGTCCATGCTCGACAAGGCGCGCGACGAGTCCGATCGCACGCATCCCGTGCGCCTGGTGTTCGAGCCCAAGACCTCGAAGGTCGACGAGACCGAATTCGTCAACCTCCTGCTGGCCAAGACCGGCATGGAAGGCAACGTGCCGATCAACCTCGTGATGGTGGGCCTGGACGGCCGGCCCACGAGCAAGAATCTGCGCGACATCATCGCGGAATGGATCCGGTTCCGCCTCGCCACGGTCACTCGCCGCACGAAGCATCGCCTGGAGCAGGTGCTGGACCGCATCCACGTCCTCGAAGGCCGCATGATCGTGCTGCTGAACGTGGACAAGGTCATCAAGATCATCCGCAACGCGGACGATCCCAAGGCCGAGCTGATCAAGGCCTTTAAGCTTTCGGAGCGCCAGGCCGACGACATCCTCGACATCCGCCTGCGGCAGTTGGCCAAGCTCGAGCACATCAAGATCGAGCAGGAACTCAGGGATCTGCAGAAGGAGCAGAAGGACCTCGATAAAATCCTCAAGAATCGCAAGACGCTCGAAGACCTGGTGGTCTCCGAGATCGAGGAAGACACCAAGACCTTCGGCGACAAGCGCCGCACCCGCCTCGAGGAAGCCGAGAAGGCCGAGATCGAAACGCCGGTGATCGACGAGCCGGTGACTGTGATTTTCTCGAAGAAGGGCTGGGTCCGCGCCCGTCAAGGCTGGGAAGTCGATCCCGGCTCGCTGTCCTTCAAGGAAGGCGACAGCCTTTCCACCCTGCTTAAATGCCGCACCGTGGATCCGGTGGTGTTCCTGGATTCAAAGGGCAGGGCCTACACCGTGGAGGCGGCGCAACTGCCGCCCGCGCGCGGCGATGGCGTGCCGGCTTCATCGCTGGTCGAAGTGCAGGACGGCGCGCATATTCTCTATGCGCTGAGCGGCAAGCCGGATGCCAGGGTGCTGGTCGCAACGACCGGCGGCTACGGCTTCCTGTCGAAAGTCGGCGATATGATCTCCAACCGCAAGGCGGGGCGCGAGTTCATGGCCGTCGACGAAGGCCACACGCCGCTCAAGCCTTTTGAATACGAAGAGTCCAAGGGCAACTTCGTCGCGGCGCTATCGGAAGGGGGCCGCCTCCTGCTGTTCGCTATCGACGAACTGAAGTACCAGCCCCGCGGCCGCGGCACCATTGTCATGGGCCTGGACGAGGAGGACAAACTGTTCGCCGTGGCCGTGCACAACAAGCCCGAGCTGATCGTTAAAGGCAAGATCCGCGGCGGCAGGGAGAAAGAGTTTTACTTCAAGGGCGACAAGCTCACTCACTACGTCCTCAAACGCGCCCGCATGGGACGGGTCGTGTCCGGCGTCAACATCTCCACGGAGCTGAGCATTCCAAAGGAGTAGTGCTTTACGGCGTTCTTACCGCGCACCACGAAGCAACTGCGTTCGAAGTCAAACTTCTGGTGAACATTTCCACCAAGTGTGCGCAGTAGGCGTTAAGGTTTGGCGATGACAGCGTCGCGGCCGGCGCCGCAGTCGGGGCAGCGATAGCGTTCAGGCAGGTCCTGCACTGCCGACCAGGCGGCGTTCATGTTGCGCGGATCGAACAGGAAATAGCAGGCGGTGCAGATCAGCAGGTTCGCTCCCTCCACGGCGGAAGTGCCTGCGTAGCGCCCGGCGCCGACCCCCGGCTCGACCTCCACCCGGTCGCCCCTCTTCAGCACGCCAGCGTGCGTCACTTTAAGATAGACGCCCAGGTCCTTGTGGCCGAACTCGGTTCGCAGCCGGCCGGGCACGTCGCGGTCGCGCACACCGGACACCGGATTGACATTGGTGGCGGCGCAGCGGCCGTTGCGCTGCGTGACATCGGCAAAGGTGTCACCCAACTGGATCTCGCGGCCCACCCAGTCCAGTTCGCGGAACGGCTCGGCGCCGTCGATATAGATGTTGGCGCGAAAGCGCAGCGGGTCGAGGCCGACGTCCCAGCGCTTTTCCAGTTCCCGCACGCTGGCCAGGTTGATGAGCGAAACGTAATTCTCCGCTTTGTCAGTGAACTGGTGGCCGGGTGCTTCCACCAGGCGTGGCGGTGCACTCAGGCGCTTCGGAAGGTAGGCTAGAAAAAATTCTCCGAGCGCGTTGCGGCCCGCCGCGTCGTCCAGGGCGAACGTGAGTTCCTGCCCATCCGGGGTGCGCAGGTTCAGGCGCTTGCCCTGCTCCGTGTAGCGGGTACCCAGCGCGGCGACCTGCTCGTGGAGCATCAGCATCACGAAATTCGCCTTTGGCAGCCATGCCGGCGCAGCCCGGTCGAAGGCGGCGTCGGTGCGCAACAGGGCGTACATGCGGTCGAGCGGAAACCCTTCTCCGGCAGCGACTTGCACCGATTCCAGGCGCTCGGGGCTGAGGCCTTTGACGGGGTAACGGTAGAGACTTGCGATGTGCATATTGCAGGCGGCGGTTGTAAACGCAGATGTGGCTGGAGGCAGGTATTGTGCCGGGCGGTTTGCCTCTCAAGCTATCGGTCATTTAGGGCTATCACCACAGAGACACAGAGGACACAGAGGAATGCGGAACTCAGATTCAGGGGCAGCAGAAAGGGTGCAGATTCGGCGGACGATGAGGCGAATCCCCGAAACATTGCACGACGTGACTCAATGCATTCAGACTTTGTTCTCCCCTGTGTCCTCTGTGCCTCTGTGGTGAAGAATTTCGGTTGAGCGGTTACCCCACCCCGAAGGGGCGAAGGCTGCGATAATGGGCGGTCAAGGAAGGGCGGGGCCGCTGGCGCCCGCCCGCAGGGGGGGATTGTATGGAACCCGCGCTCGTCTGGCTGCTGTTGGGCCTTGGGCTTATAGTCGTCGAACTGCTGACCGGCACGTTTTACCTGCTCATCCTCGGCCTCGCCGCCGGCATGGGCGCGCTGGCCGCCTGGCTCGGTGTCCCGATCTGGCTGCAAACAGTGGTGGTGGCGACTGCCGGTGTCGCGGGCAGCGTTTACATCAGGCGGCGCAAGCTGGCCCGACCCGCTACCCACGGCAACGACCAGATGGACGTCGGCCAGACGGTGGTCGTCGAATCCTGGATCAGCGAACCGCTGCGTCTGGCCCGGGTAATGTACCGCGGCGCGTCCTGGGACGCCGAGATCCTGGGCAGCGATGCCGTGGCCCCGGGCGCCGTGCTGTATGTGGTCGGCACTGAAGGCAACAGGCTGCGGGTTGCCGCCAACCGGAATAGCTGAAAGAACCAGATGAAAAAACCCGGAGTTCCCATGTTCGCCAAACTCATCATCGTCGCCATCCTGTTCGGGATGATCCTGTCCTATCCACCGTTGTCGGGTTACGCATGGCCGTTCCTTGTCCTCGCCATCGCCGTGGTGTTCATCATCGAGGGCGTGCGCGTTGTGCCTCAGCAGAACGCCTGTGTGGTGGAGCGCCTCGGCAAGTACCACGCGACCCTCGAACCGGGCCTGAACATCATCGTGCCCTTCATCGACAAGGTGGAATACCGCCACTCGCTGAAGGAAGTGCCGCTCGACGTGCCCGAGCAGGTCTGCATCACGCGTGACAACACCCAGCTTGCGGTGGACGGTATCATTTATTATCAGGTCACCGATCCCAAGCTGGCGAGTTACGGCACGTCGGACTACGTGCTGGCGATCACACAACTGGCGCAGACAACCCTGCGCAGCGAAGTCGGCAAGATGGAACTCGACAAGACGTTCGAGAGCCGCGACGAGATCAACCATAAAGTCGTCGCGGTGCTGGACGAAGCCGGCCGCACCTGGGGCGTAAAGGTGCTGCGTTACGAAATCAAGAATCTGACGCCGCCCGAATCCATCCTGCACGCGATGCAGGCGCAGATTACCGCGGAGCGCGAGAAGCGCGCGCTGATCGCCAAGTCGGAAGGCCAGCGCCAGCAGGAAATCAACATCGCCGACGGCGAGAAGCAGGCCAAGATCCTGTCCTCGGAAGGCGACAAGACGGCGCAGATCAACAAGGCACAGGGCGAGGCCGGCGCCATCAAGATGATCGCCGAAGCCCAGGCGGAAGCGGTGAAGGTGGTCGGCCAGGCCATCGGTACCAACGAAGGCCTCAGCGCCGCCAACCTGAAAGTGGCCGAGCTTTACGTCGGCGCGTTCAAGGAGCTCGCCAAGGCCGGCAATACGCTCATCATCCCGTCCAACCTCAGCGACGCGGCTAGTTTCGTCGCCAGCGCCATGACCGTGCTGGAGCGGGCCAAGACGGGATCGGACCTGCAGCGGACGAAGGGTTAGAGAAATTAAAGAAGAGAGAAAAGACGTAAAGACGAAAGAGGAATGGCGTGCTGTCCGACTTCGCTGGATTCCGGGCTTTGCCCATCGAGCAGGCCGTGCGCTGAGAAAAAAAGAATTGAGTAAGGGCGGGGGATGGCAAAGTTAAGGCACATGGGGTTATTGGCGGTCCTGGCGGGACTCGCGTTGCTCGGTGCGTGCGCACAGAAACCGCCCCGCCCCGCTGGGCCGAATACCAGCGTAGTGGTGCTGCCCGCCTCAGCCGACGGCCATGTCGGAGCGGTGGTAGTGCGGCCCCTCGGCGGCGGCAAGGCGGTCCTCGTGGACAAGGCCTATGTCGAAGCCAGCCTTGGCGATACCAAGACGGTGCGGAGGTCCGCAATCGATGCGAAAGGCGTGAATGCGACCTATGGCAAGACCCTTGCGGCGCTGCCCGCGCAGCCGCAGACGTATGTGGTTTACTTCGTGGAGGGGACGGACGAGCTCAATCCCGATGCGAAACGGGCAATAGACGGAGTCGCCGCCGCCGCCGGGACGCGGCCCTCGCCGGAAATCGCCGTGATCGGCCATACGGATTTCATGGGCACTGACCAGTACAATGACACCCTTTCCCTGCAGCGCGCGCGCAGGGTCCAGGATCTGCTGATTAAGCGCGGTATCCCGGCCAAGATGATTCATGCCGCCGGCCGCGGCAAGCGCGAACCCCTGATCCGGCACGCCGACGCGGTAGCCGAGCCGCGCAACCGGCGTGTGGAAATCACCGTGCGCTGAAGCCGGCACGCCGAACCTGCAGTGAATGAATTCGGACACGCAACAAACCTCGAAGGCGAATTGAAACATGGCTGAGAACGACAACAACGAACAGAACGGCAACGAAGCGCTGCCGCCGCAGCAACAGGCGCCGCAGCAGCAACAGGCGCCGTCGGGAAAGCAACGCCTCAGGGAACTGCTGGCCATTCCCGAACGTCAGCGCACCGATGCGGAGTGGGACGAGCTCAACGAGCTTGAGATCTCCCTGGCCCAAGGCAACCGTGAAGGCGCGCCCGAGCCGCAACAAGGCAACAGGCAGCAGAAGCAACAGGGCCAGCCGGGCGGTGGTGGCGGAGGCAAGCAGAACAACAACCCGGGCGGTGGGCAGCGCAAGCGGGAGCAGTTCCAGAAGGGCAAGCGGCCGCCCCGCAGGGGCTGAGAAAAGTAGCCGAAAGGGGAAAGCCGCCCCTCCGGGGATACCGGGCTGGGCCCATAAAAGTGAAAGTGAAGGGCAAGAGCAGGGCCCTGGATTCGCTTTTACTTCCCCTTTAACCTTTCACCGCGTACCTCGTACCTCGTACCTCGGACGACGGCGATCCTGCCGTCAGTCCAATTCACGATATCCGCGACATTCACGGTATTTCACAATCCATGGACTCTCCCACCCCTGCCGCCCTTCACGACCTCGCCCCTTCCGGCACGCTGCATGCCGCCATCAACACCGGCAACCCGGTGCTCGTCCAGCAGGATGCGGCGACCGGTGAATTGTCCGGCGTGACGGTGGACCTGGCGCGGGAGCTGGGACGCCTGCTCGATGTTCCGGTCGAACTTGTAACGTACAACGGGGCTGGCAAGGTGTCTGACGCTGCCGGAAGCGGCGCCTGGAATGTCGCCTTCCTCGCCATCGATCCGGCACGATCCGCGGCCATCCGCTTCACGGCGCCTTACGTCATCATCGAAGGCACCTGCATCGTCGGCGCGGACTCGCCCGACATGACGATCGGCGACCTCGATCGTCCCGGCAAGCGCATCTCCGTGGTAAAGGGCGCGGCCTACGACCTGTACCTGACCCGCACTCTGAAGCATGCGCAACTGCTGCGAAAATCCACGTTCGAAGAGCAGATGGATTTGTTCCTGGACGAGCAACTCGATGCCTCGGCTGGCGTGCGCCAGCCCCTCGAAGAATTCGCCCGGAACCACAAAGGCTTCCGCGTCCTCGAAGGCCGCTTCACCGAAATCCGCCAGGCCATGGGCACGCCCCAGGGCCGCAACGCCGGCGCAAGCTACGTCGCCGAATTCCTCGACGAAATGAAGACCAGCGGGTTTATCGCCGAGGCGTTCAAGCGCGCCGGGCAGGTGGGGGTCACGCTCGTCGGAGTGAAAAAAACGTGAATGTCGTGAATATCGTAAACACGATAAAGCGATACGGCTGAGGGGCGAAGGACTGAGAAAACTATAGGCACTCTGGCCGTTACGTCTCGTTGCGGCCTTAAGCCGCTAGTTCTGGAATATCTCGAAGGTAGCTCGTGCAGTCGTAGTTTTTACGACATTCACGATATTCACGACATCCGCGATATTCACGGCTTCTCAGGCCGCCAACAATTCACCCGCCATGCCCCTCGGTCGGTGTTGGCCGAACATCAGCCGCTCGACCTCCTTTGGTTCAATGACCTGGCGAATTGTTGAATAGGCCGTCGCGGCTTCCGGGTACCGCCGCCGAAGCAGATTCAGCCACTGCTTCAATCGGCCCGCGCGGTGCTGCGGCAGGTTGTGCGTGCCGATGATCTGCCAGAACATCTTGATCAGCGGCAGCAGTTCGTCCCAGCTTATCCCCCGTTCCCTGTTCGCTGCTTCACCGTTCACCGTTGCACCTTTTACCGTTTCACCGTTCGCTCGAATCCCCAGTGCCAGCCCCGGATCGGCGACGATGCCGCGGCCGAGCATGATGGCGTTGCAGCCGGATCGGATGCGGCAGCGCTGGGCATCTTCCGCAGTCCAGATCTCGCCGTTGGCGATCACGGGAATCGAAACGGCTGCACGGATTTCCTGGATGCGTTCCCAATAAGCTGGCGGCTTGTAGCCGTCGGCCTTGGTGCGGGCATGGACCACCAGTTCCATCGCGCCGCCGCTTTCGATGGCGTGCGCGCATTCCAGGGTGCGGGTCGAGCAGTGGTAGCCCAGGCGCATTTTTGCGGACACCGGCATGTGGGCCGGCACCGCACGACGCACCGCCGCGACGATTTCCCCGATCAATTCCGGCTCGTCCAGCAGCACCGCCCCGCCGCGATGGCGGTTCACGCCCTTGGCCGGGCAGCCGAAGTTGAGGTCGATGCCTTCAGGGCCGAGTGAGGCCAGTCTGGCGGCGTTTTCCGCCATGCACGCCGGGTCCGAGCCCAGCAGTTGCGCCCGCACTGGTACGCCGGCCGGCGTGCGGCCGCGGTTTTTCAGTTCGGGGACGATGCGCAGGAAGGTGCGGTCGGGCAGCAACGTACCCGTGACCCGGATGAACTCGGATACGCAGCGGTCGATGCCGCCGACGCGGGTGAGGACATCGCGGAGGACGAAATCCAGGAGGCCTTCCATGGGAGCGAGGAGAATCATGGGACGGGAGTCTATCCCATGGAAAGGTGCTGAGTACTGCGTGCTGGGTGCTGAGAAAAAGCAGGTCCGCGGAGCGAGTACCGCGGCCCCTTCGCTATTTGACTAAACCTTCCTCTTTCATCGTCTTCTGTACCGCCGGGCGCATGCCGATGCGGGCTTGGAAGGCCTTGATGTTGGGCCATTTGGCGAGATCGACCTTGAGGCCGCCGGTCCAGTTGAGCACGGTGAAGAGATAGGCGTCTGCAACCGAGAACTTGTTGCTCGCCAGGTATTCCTTGCCGGCGAGCATTTTCTCCAGCGCGTCGAGGCGACGACGGATGGTGCCGTGCTGGACTTCCTTCATCTCCGGCGTCATTTTCGGGTTGAACAGTGCGCCGAGTTGCTTGTGGACTTCGGTGGCGACGAAGTTTACCGCCTCCATCTGCCGATAGCGGTCCATGGTTGCCGCCTTGGCCGTCAGGCCGGATTCGGGCTTCTGGTCGGCGAGGTACTGGATGATGACGCCGACTTCGGTAAGGACCGTGCCGTCATCGAGCTTCAAGGCGGGGACATAGCCTTTGACGTTGGCGCCCCAGAAATCGGCACCGGATTCGGTCTTCTTGTTGGGGATGTCGACGTTTTCCAGGTCGAGCTGGGTGCCAAGTTCGTTGGCGACGATGTGGGGCGCCATGGAGCAGGCGCCGGGAGCGTAGTAAAGCTTCATTGCAGTTTCCTTTCTGGTTGGGGAGTCGAGGCATAAGGGTGAGGGTGGGACCATGGAGCCGCTAAAGCGTCCCATTGGTTTTTGAGTCGCGCGAAGGCGGCGCGCGTCAAGGTAGTTGTCGCCTGTGTCATGCAGCCAACGGTTGGCTATCGTTGCGAGCCGAATGCGTCCTGATGATGCAGTCGCGTTCGGGGTTGAGGGTGACGGCGCCGATGGGCGACCAGTTGCGGGTGTTGCCCGACCAGCGCGCTGGATTGAGTGCGCGGGCTTGGAGGTAGAGGGCATGCCGCGCAGCCAGAATCGCGTGATCGTCGCCTGCGTGTCGCTGAGTTGGGCTGACGTAACGGATGCCGCTGTGACGATGATCAAAGTTGTACCAGCGCACGAACCCGGCCGCCCAGGCGCGGGCCTCGTCGAGAGTGGCAAAGCCCTTGGCGGGGAACTCGGGTCGGTACTTGGCTGTCGCGAAACAGCGACTCGGCGTAAGCGTTGTCGTCGCTCACGCGGGGTCGGGAGTAGGAAGGCTTCACGCCCAGCCAGTTGAGCACCACACCTGGCGCGTGGCGCTGGCGATGTGCGTGGTGGGCGGCCTGAGCGCCCTTGGCGCCTTCGCGCGACCGCGGTGCGCGCTCTGCCCGTGCTCCCTCAGCACGCGGCTAAAGGTCGATTCGCTGGCCAGGTACATGCCCTGGTCAGCCAGCATCGGCACGATGCGCGCCGGTGGCACGGCGGCAAAGCGCGGCTCGTTGGCCACGGCAA
>CAYODB010000091.1:0-14479 GCA_964402495.1 uncultured Bordetella sp. | reverse complement strand
CTGGTTCCACGAATTGGCGACCGCATCCCAGGCAAAGCGCGCCTGCTTGATCCAGTCGAATCGGTCGCCGCCCAGCAGCGGATTGCGCTCTGACTCAGGCACCGCCGCGGCCAACCCGGCCTCAACGCGCAGTGGCGAGACAGCAGCGGTCGGATCGATGCGCACCCAGCCTTCGCCAACCAGCCAGACCTCGGTCCAGGCATGCGCTTCCGACTGGCGCACGACAAGGTAGCCGTCCAGGGGATTGATCTCGCCACCCAGATATCCGGTCACCACGCGGGCTGGAATGCCTGCAGCGCGCATCAGGAAGGTGAAACTCGAAGCGTAGTGCTCGCAGAAGCCGCTACGGCTGGTGAACAGGAATTCGTCCACGGGATCGTCTCCCAGCGGCGGCGGCGCCAGCGTATAGATGAAAGGCTGTTCGCGAAACATGTTCAGCGCCCGGGTCAGGATCTCCTGCGAGTTGGCCGATTGCTGCTTCCAGGTTTCCGCCAGGGCCCGCGCACGCGGTGAAACCTTGGCGGGCAGGCGCAGGGCGCTGGTGAGATCCCAATTTTTGGCATACTGTCCGATGCGGTACAGCGGCACGGATTCCATTTCGTAGCGCAGGCGTTCGCGCACCTGCTTGCGCGAGCGCATCTGGTAGTCGCTGGTCAGGAAAGCGCCGGCCGGCACGGCGGCGGGCATGTCGATGGCGAAAAGCCAGCGCCGCTCGTGAGGTTCAAGTGTGACCGCATAGCGCAGCCGCGGACCGAGCGCCTCGAATTCCAGGGTGTTGACAGTAAGGCTCAGGCCGGGATGCCAAGTCTGCCCATCAAATTCGTTCAGCACCGGCCCACGCCAGTAAAGCCGGGAGGGCTTCTCCGGCGGGGTCTCGAACAGCACCCGGAACGCCACTTCATCGGAAAGGCTGAGCACGCTGACGTCGCCCGGGGACATGGTGTCCGAGAGTCCCGTCTTGGTTGTCACGTTGATCTGCGGCAGGCCCCACAGAGGGCCCTGGACACGCGGGAACAAAACGAACAGCACCAGCATGACCGGCACGGCTTGCAGTATGAGGAGCGCCGAGTGGCGCAGCATGTCCGCAGGCCGCGCCTTTGCTGCACGGTGCTGCAGCCCGATCATGGTCGCTGTAATGATCCACACCACGAGAAGCATGTACAGCGCGGTCGGGATGGTCTGCGAATAGAAGAAGTTGGTAATGACCAGGAAATAGGCGAGCAGCACCACCACCATGGTGTCGCGCGCGGCGGACATTTCCATCAGCTTCAGCGCCACCATCACTGTCAGCAGGGCCACGCCGACGTCGCGTCCGTAAAGCGTGCGGTAGGAAAACGCGACCCCCGCAACGCAGACCAGGGCGGCGGCCAGAAGCAGCCAGCGGTTCGGCAGCGGCTTGCCTCTGTATCCGAGATAAAAGCGGGTGAGCAATACCAGCCCGGCAAAGACCGGAATCCACACCGGCAGGTGCGATGTGTGCGGTGCGCCGACCAGGGCCAGCGAAATCAGGATGGCTGCAAGATTTACCGGAGTAAGAGCGGCCGTGGCATTCATTTATCTGCGCGCCGGTTGGAACAGCGCGAGTGCCTGCAGGCAGCGATCGCGATGCGCGGTGCCTGCGGCCGGTTCCAGTTCCAGGTTGGGCAGCCGCAGCCCGAAACGCAAACCGCCCGCTTCCGATTCGATGACCCAGCGCGCCAATCGCGAGAGTTTCGCCTCCAGGCCCAGGATGTCGGGAATGTCGCGGAAGTCCAGCCAAAGTTGGGCAGCCGCGGTGCCCGAAAACTGCTTGGTCAGGAAAGTGTCGCTGCGTGCCGCTGCCTTCCAGGCAATGCGCCGCGGCGAATCGCCGGGATGATAGGTGCGCAAGCCTGCGAAATCGTCCTCGCCGGTGCCGCTCGCGCCACCTTCGCCGCTCGCTGCCTGGGCGGGTGGCAAGGGAACATTTCCCGGCTCGGGCTTCGGGTATACCAGGCAGGATAAATCCAGGTCCAGGTTGGACCAGGCGTAGAAAAAGCCGAGGGGATAAGTCGTGAAAATCCGGAATCTTCCGGGTGCCATGAGCCCGCGCTTTGCCGCGGGCATTGCAGTTTCGACGGTGCTTTCGGTGTCGGCGGCGACGTCGAAGTAGGTCGCGTTCTGCCCGTTCAACTGGATCGCCAGGCTGGCACGCGAAACCCTGCCGGGATTGCGCACGCCGACAGGGAAACGCGCGTATTCCCCGGCGAACACAGGACGGCTCTTGCCGGAACGCAATGCGACGTGGGCCAGATTGCGCCAGGTGTGCAGCATGGAAACGATGCCCATGCCGCCCAGAAGAAAGGTGAGTATGAATCCGAGGCTGAGGTTGTAGTTGATCGAACCGACCAGCATCAGCAGCAGTGTGACGCCGTAGGCAAGTCCGCCGCGCGTGGGCAGGATGTAAACGCGGCGCTGTCCCAGCGTCACCGGCCCGGTTTCAGGACCGCGCGGCGGAAAGATCCAGTCGCCGATGCGGTCTCGGATCGGCAGCTTCGAGCGAAATGCAGACAGGAAGGCTAGTTTCACGGGCCGGGATGTAACGCGAATCCCTTGCAGTGCCGGCAATTCATGCGGCTGTGGTTACGGAGCTTTAAGGAATAGCAACTTCCGCTATCAGCCGTTCTGCCAGCTGAGTGCTGCCGAGCGATGCATAGCCGTTGACCGGATACAGCCGATGGCCGGCTACGCCGGGAAGGATCGCCTGTACGTCTTCGGGGACGACTTCATTGCGCCCGTCCATGAAAGCCCAGGCACGGGCGGCATTCAGCAGATACAGGCCTGCCCGGGGGCTGAGGCCGTTGACGAAGTCCGGTGACTGGCGCGTGTAGGCCACCAGCGCCTGGAGGTAGTCGATCAGGGCGGGCGCCGTAAACACCTCACGTACCTTCTTCTGCAGCGACATGAGTTCGCCGGTTGCCATGGCGGGCGCCAGGTCCGAGATCATGTCGCGGCGTTCCCGCCCCTCCAGCAGAGTGCGCTCTGCCGCCGCATCCGGGTACCCCAGGTGGATGCGCATCAGGAAGCGGTCCAGTTGCGATTCAGGCAGGGGGAAGGTTCCGACTTGGTGCGACGGGTTCTGGGTTGCGATGACGAAGAAGGGCTCGGGCAGCGGCCGGGTCTGGCCGTCCGTGGTGACCTGGTGTTCCTCCATGGCTTCCAGCAGGGCACTCTGCGCCTTGGGTGTTGCGCGATTGACTTCGTCGGCGAGGATCACCTGCGAGAACACAGGGCCGGGATGGAACTTGAAGCTGGAACTGTCACGCTCGAAGATGGACACGCCCAGGATATCAGCCGGAAGCAGGTCGCTGGTAAACTGGATGCGCTGGAAATCCAGGCCGAGCGTTTTCGCCAGGGCGTGGGCGAGAGTGGTCTTGCCCACGCCGGGCAAATCCTCGATGAGCAGATGACCCCGTGCCAGCAAGCAGGCAAGCGTCAGTCTTATCTGGTTTTCCTTGCCGAGGATGATTCGGCCGATCTGGGCTGTAACGGGATCTAGCGGATGTGGCATACGTCTGGGATGATTGCGGAATGGGATGTGCGTCCGCGAGCCAGGCTGTGATCCGAACCCGGGGCGATCGCGAGACTAGTGTACCTTAGACGCGGGCGTGATTTATGCCGGGGGCGATGCCCAGCACCGGCTCGCGCAAATCCCGCACCACGCGCCGAATCGAGGCATCTCCGGGAATCGTACGATGAGCACAGCCTTCATACACCATCGCGAATGCCTCCTCCACAACATGGGAGCCGGTCATCCGGAATCGCCCGACCGGTTGACGGCGATCGAGGATCATCTTCTCGGCTCGGGCCTTCTGCAGTATCTGCTGGTGGTTGATGCTCCGCAGGCCACACGCGAACAGCTCCTGCGAGTACATGGCGCCGGTTATCTGGATAGCCTCGAAGCCTGCTCGCCGCGTTCAGGGGTGGTACATCTGGATCCGGATACGGCGATGAATGCCCACACATTGAATGCGGCGTTGCGGGCAGCGGGGGCGGTAGTCAGGGCCACCGACATGGTGCTGGCGGGGGAGGCCGAGAATGCGTTCTGCGGCGTGCGTCCGCCGGGACATCATGCCTGCCGGCAACGGGCGATGGGATTCTGCTTCTTTAACAGCATCGCGGTGGGGGCGGCCCACGCCCTTGAGCACCATGGATTGCAACGCGTGGCCATCGTCGATTTCGACGTCCATCACGGCAACGGCACCGAGGATATATTCCGGGACGATCCGCGGGTGCTGATGGTGTCGACGTTCCAGCACCCGTTCTACCCGTACAGCGGGGTTGAGGGGCGTTCGGAGCGCATGGTGAACGTGCCGCTGGCCGCCTACAGCAATGGGATGCAGTTTCGCGAAGCGGTCGAGAAGCACTGGGCGCCAGCTCTGGAACGATTCCAACCCGAGATGATCTTTGTTTCTTCGGGTTTCGATGCGCATCGCGATGACGATATGGCTTCGCTCGGTCTGGTGGACGACGATTACACTTGGGTAACGTCGTGGTTGCTGCAACAGGCGCGTGAGTTTTGTTCCGGGCGGATTGTCTCGACGCTCGAGGGCGGATATGAACTCGGCGCACTGACCCGCAGTGTGGCGGCGCATGTGAGGGTTCTTTCCGGGCTTTAGGTGGGGACCGGATGCGGGGCGCTGACTACGTCAATCCCGTCACCGTTCAGACCACGCGAATGGCTGAGTCGATTGATCGACACCGTTTGATTGACACCGTGGGGCGAGCGGCAAGGCCGCTCCCGATCAAAAGTCTCCACGTTCCCGATGCGCACGGGGCCAGTCTATAAAATCAGTGCTGCGGCGACATTGCGTCCCTCTGCCAGCAAAACATTGTAGGTGCGGCAGGCGGCTCGCGTATCCATGACTTCCACACCGATTCCGGCAACTGCCAGCGGTAGAAGCAGGCGGGGGCGAGGAAAACGCAGCTCGCTGCCTGTGCCGAGCAGGATGATTTCCATACTCAGTCCAGCGAGAAAGGAGATCTGATCGTCGCCAAGCGCGCCGACATCGGCCACCCCCCAGTTTTCGATCAGTTGACCGGGCAGCACCAGGAGGCTGGTCTCGTAACGGCGCCCGTTGACCAGCACATAACCTTCCCCGTAGCCGGTGAAGGCGTTCTGCTTGTCTATCCTGGCAAGATGGAGTTTCAACTGGGAAAGGTTCTTTGCTGCACTGCCGGCGATACGGTAGGATTACGACTTTCTATTTAATGAACAGTCGGTTACGTCTACCGCTGAAGGTGAACCGTCGATCATGAGCGAGTTTTCCCGCATCAAGCGCCTGCCGCCGTATGTTTTCAACATTACCGCGGAGTTAAAGGCCGAGGCCCGCAGCCGGGGTGAAGACATTATAGACATGAGCATGGGCAACCCGGATGGGGTAACGCCGAAACATATCGTCGACAAGCTGCTGGAAGCCGCGCAGCGCAACGATACCCACGGCTATTCGATGTCGAAAGGCATTCCGCGCCTGCGGCGCGCGATCTGCAATTGGTACAAGTCGCGCTACGATGTCAGCCTGGATCCCGACACCGAGGCGATCGTGACGATCGGTTCGAAGGAGGGCCTGGCGCACCTGATGCTGGCCACGCTCGACCATGGCGATACCGTCCTGGTGCCCAATCCGAGCTATCCGATCCATATTTACGGCGCGGTCATTGCGGGCGCCGACATCCGCTCGGTGCGCATGACGCCGGGAATCGATTTCTTCGGTGAGCTCCAGCGCGCCATCCGCGAATCCATTCCCAAGCCGAAGATGATGATCCTCGGCTTTCCCAGCAATCCCACGGCGCAATGTGTCGAGCTGGATTTCTTCGAACGGGTCGTGGCGCTCGCCCGCGAACACGGAATCCTGGTGGTGCACGACCTGGCTTATGCGGATATCTGCTTCGACGGCTGGAAAGCGCCGTCGATCATGCAGGTGCCCGGTGCCCGGGACGTGGCAGTGGAATTCTTCACCATGAGCAAGAGCTACAACATGGCCGGCTGGCGCATAGGCTTCATGGTCGGTAATAAGGAACTGGTCTCGGCGCTGGCGCGCATCAAGAGCTATCACGACTACGGCTCGTTCACGCCCATCCAGGTGGCCGCCATCGCCGCGCTGGAAGGTCCGCAGGATTGCGTGACAGAAATCCGCGAGAAATACCAGAAGCGGCGCGACGTTCTGGTCAAGGGCCTGCATGAGGCCGGCTGGATGGTCGAGTCGCCGAAGGCGTCAATGTACGTATGGGCGGAGATTCCCGGGCCCTACAAACCGATGGGTTCGCTGGAATTTGCCAAGAAGCTGCTGCGGGAGGCAAAAGTGGCGGTTTCGCCCGGCATCGGCTTCGGCGAGTATGGTGACGCCTATGTGCGCTTCGCCATGATAGAAAACGAGGCGCGCACCCGCCAGGCGCTGCGCGGTATCAAGGAAATGTTCCGGCGCGACGGCCTTCTGGCCGGCAGCACGGCATTGCGCGCGGCGGGATAATCCCGCAATTCATGTCCGGTCGGGCGCGTTGCGCCCGATTTTTATTGAGGTCCCTCAATGGCCAATACACTGCAGATCATGACACCAACAATCGTGCAGATCACCGATGCCAGGCATGAAGTCGTCGAACCAGCGTGGCTGGCTCGTGCGGAGGGGGTTCATCGCCAGTTGCGGCCCAAACTGCCTGCGGACTATGCCGCCAAGATGCGCAGGATTTTCAGCGAAGGCGGCGAGATGTGCGCGGCAATCGACGGCGAAGAGGTGACGGGTGTAGCGGTCTACCGCGCGTTCGAAAACACGCACGTCGGCCGGCGCTTTTATGTGGATGACCTCGTAACCGATGAGCACCGGCGCTCATCGGGGATCGGCAAGGCGCTGATCGCCTACCTGGAAAACGAGGCGCGCGGGCGTGGTTGCCCAGGCCTGGACCTGGAATCGGGCACGCATCGCACCCACGCGCACAAATTCTATTTCAGGGAGGATTTCCTGATCACCGCCTTTTCCTTCAGAAAAGAATTCAAATGAAACCCATACAGGTAGGTCTGCTGGGCATTGGTACCGTGGGTGGCGGTACCTTCGTGGTGCTGCGACGGAACCAGGAAGAAATCATGCGCCGTGCCGGCCGCGGGATCCAGATCAGGATGATCGCGGACAAGGATCTGGCCCGCGCCAGGCATATAGCCGGCGACGCTGTCGAACTGACCGACGATGCGTGGAAAGTGGTCGGCAATCCGGATATCGACATCGTCGTCGAACTGATAGGCGGCACGAAGATCGCGAAGGACCTGATACTCGCCGCAATCGAAAACGGCAAGCATGTGGTCACGGCCAACAAGGCTCTGCTGGCCACCCACGGCAACGAGATCTTTAGCGCGGCCCAGAAGAAGGGCGTGATGGTCGCTTTCGAGGCCGCGGTCGCGGGCGGGGTGCCCATCATCAAGGCATTGCGTGAAGGCCTCACCGCCAACCGCATCGAATGGATCGCCGGAATCATCAACGGCACTTCGAACTTCATCCTCTCGGAAATGCGCGACAAGGGCGCGGCCTTCAACGATGTGCTGAAAGAGGCGCAGAAGCTCGGCTACGCCGAGGCCGATCCGACCTTCGACATCGAGGGTGTGGATGCCGCGCACAAGCTCACTATAATGGCGGCGATCGCTTTCGGCATCCCCATGCAGTTCGACAAGGCCTACACCGAAGGCATCTCCAAGCTCACGCGCGAGGACATTCGTTATGCCGAAGAGCTCGGATACCGGATCAAGCTGCTTGGCATTACGCGGCGCACGGCTGCAGGCATCGAACTGCGGGTGCATCCGACACTGATTCCGACGCGCAGGCTGATTGCCAATGTCGAAGGCGTGATGAACGCTATTCTCGTAAAGGGCGATGCCGTCGGACCGACGTTGTACTACGGCGCGGGAGCGGGCGCCGAGCCAACGGCTTCGGCAGTGGTCGCGGACCTGGTGGACGTCACACGCATGCATACGGCGGACCCCGAGCACCGGGTGCCGCATCTGGCGTTTCAGCCGGACCGCATGTCCGATACCCCTATCCTGTCGATGGAGGAAGTGGAAACGTCCTACTATCTGCGGCTGCGGGTGCTGGATCGCCCGGGCGTGCTGGCCGACATCACGCGGATTCTCGCCGACCTGTCGATTTCCATCGACGCAATGGTGCAGAAGGAACCCAGCGAGGGCGAGGAGCAGGTGGACATCATCATGCTCACGCACCTGACGCAGGAAAAGAACATCAATGAAGCAATCAGGCGCATCGAATCCCTCCCGGTGATTTCCGGCAAGGTCACGCGCATCCGTCTCGAAGCACTTGGAAAAAACTAAAAAAATGAGCTATCACTACACGGGCCTCATCAATCGCTACCGCGACCGTCTGCCCATTGGTCCGGATACTCCCGTCATTACGCTCAACGAGGGCAACACGCCGCTGATCGAACTCAGGAACCTGCCCGGTAAAATCCGGCGCAAGGTGCGCATCCTGTGCAAGTTCGAGGGCCTCAATCCCACCGGATCGTTCAAGGATCGGGGGATGACCATGGCGGTGACAAAGGCCGTCGAAGCGGGCGCCCGGGCCATCATTTGCGCATCGACCGGCAACACGTCTGCCGCGGCGGCAGCCTACGCGGCGCGCGCGGGAATTTCCTGTTTCGTGCTGATTCCGGAAGGCAAGATCGCGCTCGGCAAGCTTTCGCAGGCGATGATGCATGGATCAACCGTGATCCAGATCCGCGGCAATTTCGACGACGGCATGCGTCTGGTGCAGGAAGTCGCCCAAACCGTGCCGGTGAATATCGTCAATTCCATCAATCCGTATCGCCTGCAGGGACAGAAGACCCTGGCGTTCGAAGTCATCGAGGCGCTGGGCGACGTGCCGGATTACCACGCGCTGCCGGTGGGCAACGCCGGCAATGTGTCCGCACATTGGATCGGCTACAGCGAAGCGGCGGGTATGAAAACCGAAAGCATGAACGGCAGCTTCCAGTACCGCACCGGGGGCCTTTCCACCAGGCGGCCGATCATGCTCGGCTATCAGGCATCGGGCGCCGCCCCTTTTCTGCGCGGGAAGATGGTTGATCAGCCGGAAACCGTGGCGACGGCGATCCGCATCGGGCATCCGGTTTCATGGAAACTGGCCTGGGCCGCGAAGAATGAATCCGGCGGCTGGTTCAACGAATGCAGCGACGAGGAAATCCTCAGGGCCCAGAAGCTGCTCGCGGATACCGAAGGGATCTTCTGCGAGCCGGCGTCCGCGGCGTCGATTGCCGGTATTCTGAAGGATCTTGAACTTGGCGTGATCGGCGAGGGCGTCACCATCGTCTGCACGCTCACGGGGCACGGGCTCAAGGATCCGGACATCGCGATTTCCCAGAGCAGCAAACCCTTCCTCGTGGATGCGACCCGCGCCGCCATCGAGCAGGTAATCACCGCCAACCTGCCAAAATAGTCGGCGGGGCCGTCAGTTTTCCAGAAAGCGCATCGACAAGTCGACGGCCTGGATGTCCTTGGTCAGCGAGCCGATCGAGATGCGGTCGACGCCGGATTCCGCAATGTCCCTGACGGATTCGAGGTTGACCCCGCCCGAGGCTTCTAGCGCGGCGCGGCCGGCGGTGATCCGCACGGCTTCCTTCAGGCCCCGGACGTCGAGATTGTCCAGCAGGATGAGGCGGGCGCCGGCCGCCAGCGCCTGCTGCAGCTGGTCGAGCGTTTCCACCTCGATCTGGACGGGCATGCCTCCTGCAACTTCTGCTGCGCGCGACATGGCCGGGGCAATGCCGCCTGCCGCGGCGATGTGGTTTTCCTTGATGAGCACACCGTCGTACAGGCCCATCCTGTGATTGGTCCCGCCGCCGCACCGCACGGCGTACTTGAGGGCCTGGCGCAGGCCGGGCAGCGTTTTCCGGGTGTCGAGTATGGCGGCCCGGGTACCCACCACGGCATCTGCAAACTTCCTGGTCTTGGTCGCAACGGCCGACAACGTCTGCAGGAAGTTCAGCGCAGTTCGTTCCCCGGTAAGCAGGCTGCGGGCGCTGCCCTCGAGTTCGCACAGGACCTGGTCCGCATGAACGCGTTCGCCGTCTGCAGCCTTCCATGCAACCTTGACGCCGGGATCTATCTGGCGGAAGACTTCCTCGAACCATGCCGTGCCGCAGAGGACGGCCGCTTCCCGGCTGATCACGCGCGCGCGGGCCCGGCCCGATTCGGGAACGAGGTGCGCCGTCAGGTCACCGCCGGCGACGTCCTCGGCCAGCGCGATCTTCACGTTGTTGCTGATTTCAAATGCCAGATCCACCGGAATTCCCCTAAACTGTGCGCTCATTCTAGCTCGGGGAGGCATTGATGTCGGGCGTGATGGGCGTGCTGTCCTACGGCATCGGAACCCTCTTCGGATTCCTGCTGGTTGGCATCGTTGTATTCTGGTTCGTCCAGGACGTCACCCAGAAGAAACATACGGTCCTGCGGAATTTCCCGGTGATCGGGAGGTTGCGCTATTTTTTTGAGCGCCAGGGCGAGTACTTCCGCCAGTATTTTTTCGCCGGCGACCGCGACGAGATGCCGTTCAACCGCGCGACCCGGGGCTGGGTTTACCGGCTGGCGAAGAACGAGGGCGGCATCATCGGCTTTGGTTCGACCAATGATTTGCGTGAACCCGGCTCCATCATTTTCGTCAATGCGCCATTTCCCGTCCTCGAGGAAGACCGCTCGCCGACGCCTCCACTGATCATCGGCGACGGATATTGCAAGCTGCCTTTCACCGCCCGGTCGGTGGTCAACATCAGCGGCATGAGTTTTGGCGCCATTTCCCAGCCTGCAGTGCGGTCCCTGTCACGCGGTGCCGCGCTTGCCGGCTGCTGGCTTGACACCGGTGAAGGTGGCCTGGCGCCCTATCACCTCGATGCTGAATGCGATGTGATCATGCAGATCGGCACAGCAAACTACGGCATCCGCAATCGGGACGGCGGTTTCTCGGCAGAACGCGCGCGCGAGTTGGGCATGCGCGTCAAGGCTTTCGAGATAAAGCTCTCGCAGGGCGCAAAGCCGGGCAAGGGAGGCGTCCTGCCGGGTTCGAAAGTCACGCCGGAAATTGCGGCGATTCGCGGCATCCCGGTCGGAGAGGATTCGATCAGTCCCAACAGGCACCATGACATTGCCAACATTGATCAGTTGTTGGACAAGGTAATGCAGATCCGCGATCTCACGGGCCGGCCGGTCGGCGTGAAGACCGCGATTGGTGGCTGGCAGTTCATGAACGATCTGTGCGATGCCGTCCTGCGGCGCGGGCTGGAGGCTGCGCCGGATTTCCTCGTCATCGATGGAGGCGAGGGCGGAAGTGGGGCATCGCCGCAGGCCCTTGCCGACCATATGGGTTTGCCGATCGCGGAAGGCTTGCCGAGGGTCGTGGATGCGTTACTCGAGGCCGGCCTGAAGCAACGCATCCGCGTGGTGGCGGCCGGTAAGCTCGTCACTTCGGCGAAGGCGGCCTGGGCTTTGTGCGTCGGAGCCGATTTCGTCAATACTGCGCGAGGATTCATGTTCGCGCTCGGTTGCATCCAGGCCCTGCGCTGTCACACCAATACCTGTCCGACCGGCATCACCACGCATAACAAACGCCTGCAACGCGGCCTGGTCGTGGAAGAGAAATACCAGAGAGTTGCGAATTACGCGCTGAACATGAACCGGGAGATCGACATGATCGCCCACTCCTGTGGCTGCCGGAACGCGCGCGAACTGCGCAGGGAGCATGTGCGCATCGTTGCGTCCGCGAACCAGAGCATTGCGTTCAACATGCTCTATCCGTACCCCAGTGCAAGGCTGGATGCCAGGCATCCAGCGACATCCCCGGCTTGACCACAAAGCCGGTGCGCTGTGGCCCGGAAGGCGGCACTGGCGCGACATACCTCCGGTCAGTGTCCTCCGCCCCGCAGATTCGCCGGAACTGCTTCAGCCATGCGTGCCGGCATCGGCAAGTTGAGATTCTTCATGATCTCGATGAACTGCGCGCGGCTCACGCCGGCCAGACGCGGATTCGTGTTCCGCTCTTCGGCAATGGTGCTGACGTGGCGTCCGTTGTAATCGTGCCCCGGGTAGACCAGCGTGTCGTCGGGTAGCGTGAACAGCCGCTTGGTGATGCTGTCGTAGAGCGATGCGGCGTCCCCCTGCTGAAAGTCGGTGCGGCCGCAGCCGCCTATCAACAGCGTATCCCCGCTGAGTAACCTGTCCTGCCACAGGAAGCTGCTGCTGCCCGGCGTGTGCCCCGGCGTGGCGATTGCCCGCAGCGATTCTCCGCCGAATTCCAGGTGGTATTCATGGTCGAACATGAGGTCGAACCCCGTCGCCCCGCAATGCTGGCTGACGGCTGTTCGCGCGCCGGTCGCCCGTTTCAATGCCAGGGCACCGGTGACATGATCGGCATGCACGTGGGTTTCGACTATCCATGCGAGTCGAAGTCCAAGTTCCCGGACCAACGCGATATCGCGGCCGGCTTGTTCCCGTACCGGGTCCAGGATGACGGCATTGCCGCCAGCGGCGTCTCCCAGCAGATAGGTGTAGGTCGAGGAGGCAGGATCGAAGAGCTGACGGAAAATCATTGGCTCGCCTCCATCGGCTGCTTGATGGTCACCGCGCCCCGGATCTGGCCCAGCACGTAGCCGAAGGCCCGATCGTGCGGATATTCCAGGGCAAGCTTTGCCTTGACCTGGGGAGCCACGGCTTCATCGCCGCCGTGGCAACTCAGGCACAACGGCTGGACCGGCAATGCCTTCATGTAGCGGAAGTAGCGTCCCTGGGGTTCTTCCACTATTTCGGCGTGTTCGAGGAATTCCGCTTTTTCCCCGGAGGCTGCGCGCCGGTCGAAGTCCGCCAGAACCTGCTGTTCCCATGTGTCCGGCTGGCCGAGCAAAGGATTGCGGACTTTCAGGCTGACCCTGGCAACCCGTGAGCCGCTGGACCGGGAAAGCTCTCCTGCGAGGCCGGGTGCGATATCCCGGCACACGGATACCGTCTTCTCGGGGCCTCCCCTGGCCATTTCCTGCTTCAGGGCACCGCCGAGTTTCTGAATCAATTGAGACGCAATGGCCCGGGCGTCCGCCGTCTGGTCTGCATGGACGGTGGTAGCGGTTACGGCTAGCGAGACGAGGATGGCGATACGCACGAATTGCATGGAAGGCGACCTGGATCAAATTGCCGGGTTGGAAATGTGGCTCAATCTGCCAGTTTTCCCGGTTCTGGGCAACGCCTCACGGCGGATCCCGTGCGCTTGAAAGGCGCGGACGGCGTTGAAATCAGAGATCCGCCGCCCAATGTAGCCGGTAACCAACCGAATCAAGGGCTTTCCATGCGTTTCGAAAAATTTACCACGCGCTTCCAGCAAGCCTTCGCGGACGCGCAAAGCGCGGCCGTGGGCAACGACAACCCGTATATCGAGCCGCCACATCTTCTCTTGGCCTTGCTCAATCAGGACGACGGCGCCACCCAATCGCTGCTGGCCCGCGCCGGCGCGAACATCGGACCGCTCAAGGAGGCCCTGCGATCGTCCATCGGCCGCCTGCCCAAGGTAGAAGGTCACGGAGGGGAGGTCAACGTCTCGCGCGAACTGGCGAACCTCCTGAACGTTACAGACAAGGAAGCGCAGAAACGCGGGGACCAGTTCATTGCCTCCGAATTGTTGCTGCTGGCCCTGACCGAAGACAAGGGGGAAACGGGCAAGCTGCTGAAAACCCACGGCGTGAGCCGCAAGGCGCTGGAACAGGCCATCGACGCCGTACGGGGCGGGCAGGGTGTGCAAAACCAGGAAGCGGAGGGACAGCGTGAGTCGTTAAAGAAGTACACCATGGACCTGACCGAACGCGCCCGTATTGGCAAGCTCGATCCGGTCATTGGCAGGGACGACGAAATCCGCCGGGTCATCCAGATACTCCAGCGCCGCACCAAGAACAATCCGGTGCTGATCGGCGAGCCGGGGGTGGGCAAGACGGCCATCGTCGAAGGCCTCGCCCAGCGCATCATCAATGAAGAAGTACCGGAGACCCTCAAGGGCAAGCGCGTCCTCAGCCTGGACATGGCTGCGCTGCTCGCAGGGGCCAAGTACCGCGGTGAATTCGAGGAGCGCCTGAAGTCGGTGCTGAAAGAACTGGCCCAGGAAGAGGGGCGCACGATCGTCTTCATCGACGAATTGCATACCATGGTCGGCGCCGGCAAGGCCGAAGGCGCCATGGATGCCGGCAACATGCTTAAGCCCGCGCTCGCGCGGGGAGAACTGCATTGCGTCGGCGCGACCACGCTGGATGAATACCGCAAGTACATCGAGAAGGATGCCGCGCTGGAGCGCCGCTTCCAGAAGGTGCTAGTCGACGAGCCGTCGGTGGAAAGCACCATCGCCATCCTGCGCGGCTTGCAGGAGAAATACGAAGTCCACCACGGCGTGGAGATCACCGACCCGGCCATCGTTGCCGCGGCCGAATTGTCGCATCGCTATATCAC
>CAYODB010000090.1:0-14578 GCA_964402495.1 uncultured Bordetella sp. | reverse complement strand
GCTTGAAGCTGCGGATCGTGGTGGTCGGGCACAAGGCGCCCGACTGGGTTGCGGCCGGGTTCGAGGACTATGCGCGGCGGATGCCGCGCGAGGCCCGCATCGAACTGGCCGAGATCAAGCCGGCAGCCCGCAGCCGCCAGGCCCAGTCCGGGGCCTCGATCGCCCAGATCCTCGCCTCGGAAAAAGCCCGTATCCTTGCCGCCGTCCCCACCGACAGTGTAAAAATAGCGCTGGACGAGCGGGGCAAGTCCCTGTCCACTGCCAATCTGGCCCGAAAACTGGCCGAATGGCTGCAGATGGGACGGGACGTGAGCTTCATAATCGGCAGCGCAGACGGGCTGGACCAGGGCCTGAAAAAAGACGCCGACCTGCTGCTTTCGCTGTCGGCCATGACACTGCCCCACGCAATGGTGCGGGTAATGCTGGCCGAACAGCTTTACCGGGCGATGTCGCTGATCCAGAACCACCCGTACCACAGGGAATAGCGGCACCGGCATTCGGGGCCCGGGGACAACCGAAGAACAAACATGCCGTCGCTGGAAAAACACATCTACCTGGCCTCGCGCAGCGCGCGGCGCCGCGACCTGCTCAAGCAGATGGGCGTCAACTTCGAGATGCTGCTGCTGCGCGAAGGCCCGGGGCGCGGTGCGGATTTCGACGAAGTCCAGTTGCCCGGTGAGACGCCGCGCGACTACGTCGTGCGCGTCGCCCGCCTCAAGGCCGACGCCGGCTGGTTGCGGCTGGAACAACGCCGCCTGATGCGCCATCCCGTGCTCGCCGCAGATACGACCGTGGCGCTGGGAAACTCCATTCTCGCCAAGCCCGTGGACCGGGAAGATGCCGTGGCAATGCTCAAGCAACTGTCCGGCAGCACGCATCAAGTCTATACCGCCGTCGCGGTCAAGTTTTATGACTCGGTCAAGGAAACACTGTCGGTCACCGAAGTGCGTATCCGCGAACTGGCCGACGACGAGATCCGTCGCTATGTGTCCAGCGGTGATCCCCTGGACAAGGCCGGCGCCTATGGCATCCAGGGCAAGGCTTCCATGTTCATCGAGTCCATCAACGGCAGCTACAGCGGCGTGGTCGGCCTGCCGGTGTTCGAGACCGCGCAACTGCTGGGGAACTTCGGGTTCCAGTTGCCGTGAACGAAGAAATCCTGATCAACGTCACGCCGCAGGAAACGCGTGTGGCGGTGATGCAGCAGGGTGTCGCCCAGGAATTGCACGTCGAGCGCAGCGGTGGCCGCGGCCTTGTCGGCAACATCTACGTTGGCCAGGTGAGCCGCGTGCTTCCCGGCATGCAGTCGGCCTTCATCCAGATCGGCCTCGACCGCGCCGCCTTCCTCCATGTCGCCGACATCTGGGGGCACCGTCAGAACCATGAGGAAACCCGGCCCATCGAGCGCATCCTCCACGACGGCCAGAAACTGCTGGTGCAGGTCATCAAGGATCCGATCGGCACCAAGGGTGCGAGGCTTTCCACTCAGATCAGCATCGCCGGGCGCCTGCTGGTCTACCTGCCGCAGGAATCGCACATCGGCATTTCCCAGCGCATCGGTGACGAAGCCGAGCGCGCCCTGCTGCGTGAAAAATTACAGCACCTGATCCCCGCGGAAGAGACTGGCGGCTACATCATCCGCACCATGGCGGAGGCCGCCAGCGACAAGGAATTGGCCGCGGACATCGAGTACCTGCGAAAGCTCTGGGCCGACATCCGCGACAAGGCGGCCACCGTCGCCGCGCCCGCGCCGCTTTACCAGGACCTGTCGCTGTCGCTGCGCGTCCTGCGCGATTTCGTCAACGACGAAAGCAACCGCATCCTGGTGGACTCGCGCGAAACTTTCCTGCGCATGCAGGGTTTCGCCAACAACTATACGGTGTCGTTCGCCGACCGCATCCATCACTACTCCGGTGACCGGCCGTTATTCGACCTGTACGGCGTGGAAGACGAGATCGAGCGCGCCCTGGCGCGCCGCGTGCCCCTCAAATCGGGCGGATACCTGATCATCGACCAGACCGAGGCGCTCACGACCGTCGATGTGAACACCGGGGGCTTCGTCGGCGGGCGCACGTTCGACGACACGATCTTCAAGACCAACCTCGAAGCGGCGCAGGTGATCGCACGACAGTTGCGGCTGCGCAACCTCGGCGGCATCATCATCATCGACTTCATCGACATGGACAACGAAGTGCACCGCGACGCAGTGCTGTCGGAGTTCAAGAAGGCGCTGCTGCCGGACCGCACGCGTATGACGGTCAACGGATTCACGCAACTTGGCCTGGTCGAAATGACCCGGAAGCGCACGCGCGAAAGCCTCGCGCACATCCTCTGCGAGCCTTGCCCGACCTGCCAGGGTCGCGGCCAGGTCAAGACCCCGCAGACGATCTGCTATGAAATCCTGCGTGACCTCGTACGCGAGTCGCGTCAGTTCGAAGCGCGCGAGTACCGGGTGCTGGCATCGCAGAAAGTCATCGACATGTTCCTCGACGAGGAATCACAAAGCCTGGCGATGCTCGAGGAATTCATCGGCAAGCCGATCTCCATGCTAGTGGAGAGCATCTACACGCAGGAGCAGTACGACATAGTTCTCATGTGAGGGTCAGACGCGAGGTACGAGGCGCTAGGCACGAGGCACTAGGCTCTAGGCGCGAGAGTTCAAACTGGATCTAGATAGCTTCGATCATTAAAGCCTCGTGCCTCGCGCCTAGTGCCTCGCGCCTGCACCTCTCGCCTTGCACCTCTCGCCTTTCCTTATCTCGCATCTGTCGGTCCGCGGAAAATCCTGAAACCGGAACGGTCGCGGCGCGCACGGACCAGGGAATAGACCGACCAGGCGAGCATTACGATCGCGGATGCGAGCGCCGCGGTGGCGATCAGTTGCGCATCCGTTCGTCTTGCCACCCAGATTGCGGCCGCCGCCCAGGCTATCACCAGTGGGTAGATTCCGTTGCGATAGCGATAGCCGATGCCCAGGCCGAGCAGCGTGGCGACCGCAATCATGGCCAGCGTCCATTCCAGCTGGATTGCATCGGTCCAGTCCATTGCCACCGCCCACAGCGAGATGTTGGCGATGAACGCCACCGACAGCCAGCCGAACCACAGGCTGGCCGGCAGCAGCGTCCATTTGCTCAGCTCATGCCGTGCGACCGAACTGGTTGCGCGGACGAACATGATGATGCTGGCAACCAGCATTGCGGCCAGGACCGCGACGCTGAGGGCGATGAACTCAAGCCGGAAAACCGCCACCCACGCCATCGCGAGCAGGTTGAGCAGAATCAAAGGCCTCGTCAGCAGGTCGTGCGCGTAAGTGTTGCGTTGCGACGCAAGCAGCAGATGGACGGCGTAGACCAGGGTCGCGAGATAGATCAGGCCCCAGATGGCAAATGCGTAGCCCGCCGGCGTGAACAGGCTGGCGTAGCTCCCGCTGATGCTTTCTATCGTCCCTTCGCCTATCGGCAGGCGCGGCGAAAGATAGTTGAATGCGATATTTGCAACAACGGCGGTCAGTGCGAGCCAGCGCCAGCGTCGCTCTGTGGATTCGAACAGCATGGAACATCCTTCCGGTGAGTTACCGGTTCGACGTGCGGGGTTCCCGGAGGTTCGCCAGCCGGCTTACCCGTCATGACCTCCCGGCCGGGTTGATCCAACGAGAACATGCTCAGCTTTTCACCTTCGTGCGCAGGATCAGCATCGCCAGTATCCCGGCCAGCAGGCCCCAGAACGCCGATCCGATGCCGAACAATGCCACACCTGAGGCTGTCACGAGAAAAGTGATCAATGCCGGTTCGCGGTCGCGCTCGTTCGTGAGCGCCGCTGCCAGACCGTTGCCTATGGTGCCGATCAAGGCCAATCCGGCGACTGCGAACACCAGTTCACGCGGAAAGGCGGCGAACAGGGCGCCGACCGTTGCGCCGAACAGGCCGATCAGGATGTAGAAAAAGCCCGCCGCGAGGGAGGCCACATAACGTCGGTCGGGATTCTCGTGGGCCTCCCGCCCCATGCAGATCGCCGCGGTGATGGCTGCGAGATTGAGGGCAAAGGCACCGAAGGGAGCGAGGACCAGGTTGGCGACTCCGGTCCAGCCGATCAGCGGCGAGATGGGAACCGAGTAACCGGATGCGCGGATCACCGCCACGCCCGGAACGTTCTGCGAAGCCATGGTCACCACGAACAGCGGCACAGCCACACCGATGAGAGCCGTCACGGAGAAATGAGGCGTGATCCACACGGGTTTCGCCAGATCCAGATGCACCGTCTCCCATTGCAGTAGTCCCTGCGTGCCCGCGATCACCACACCCAGGGCGAATGCAACGATGACCGCATAGCGCGGACGGAAACGGCGCATCGCCAGATAGACGCAGAACATGGCGAAGGCCAGCAGGAACTGTGATTTCATGGCGACGAACAGGTCCATGCCGAAGCGCAGCAGCACGCCGGCGAGCATGCCGGAGGCGATGGAAACCGGAATCCGGTTCATAGCCCGCTCGAACCACCCGGAGAACCCGGCCACGATGATCAGGACGGCCGACACCAGGAAAGCAAATGTCGCTTCGCCAAGCGAGACACCGGCAGCGCCTGTGATCAGCATCGCCGCACCCGGCGTCGACCAGGCGGTGACTACCGGAATCCTGTAGCGCAGCGACAGGCCGATGCAAGTCACGCCCATCCCCAGTCCGAGCGCCCACATCCAGGAAGCGATTTCCGCCGGACCGGCGCCTACCGCGTTCGCCGCCTGAAAGACGATGACCGCGGAACTGGTGAAGCCAACCAGTACCGTGACGAAGCCTGCAACGACTGCGGAAAGCGAAAAATCCCTGGCCAGTGACATCGGCGGTCAACCGTTGTTTTTATGTTGTCCGGCTATTATGCGGAACATGCCGGATAGAGAACAGCCCGCAGATTGGCTGAAGATCTGCCGAAATCAGCGACGGTAAGTGACATTCAACCTGCCATCCGTTTGGCTCTTGTACTTCTCCGTGCTCTAAAAGGGTACTCCACGCTTCGCGAGGGTATCCGTGCCCTCCGTGGTTCAAGACCTGGACCAGCCCTAGGCTTCGCCGATGTCCTCGTCCCAGACATCGGGATGCGCCTTGATGAAAGAGTTGAGTAGGTCCACACATTCCTGCGAGTCGAGGTCGATGACTTCCACGCCGCGCTCGCGTAGCCAGTCCATCCCACCCTGGAATGTCCGCGACTCGCCGACGATCACCTTGCCGATCTGGAACTGCACGACGAGGCCGCTGCAGTACCAGCAGGGCGCCAGGGTCGTGACCATGATCGTTTCCTGGTAGCGGCGCTGGCGGCCCGCCTTGCGGAAAGCGTCGGTCTCGCCGTGCACCGACGGATCGTTCTCCTGCACACGGCGATTATGGCCCCGACCGAGCAGCTTCCCGCCCTGGTCGAAGAGCGCCGCACCGATCGGGATGCCGCCTTCAGACAGGCCGAGCCGCGCTTCCTCTATAGCAATCTCGAGCATTGCGCGGTCGTCGGGTTTCTCCTTCATGCGTTTTCTCGCCCGGGAAAGTCGATGCAGTGAACAGATCCGAACCGCTTGGCCAGATATTCCGGGAATCCCGGTGAGGCGCCCATAAGCCGCAAGGCAACCCGGGGGGGGGACACGCGGCGGCCTTCGAACCGCCGCGGTGCCAACCTTGCACGCCCGGGCCGACTGAAGTTCACCGCCTTCAAATCAAGCGATGCACGCTTTGTGCAGTTTTATTCAGCCAGAGGATCGAAGGCGGGGTCGATGCGCACTGCCCGCTCGCGCATCCGCTGAAGTATCCGCAGGCTGAAGCCATCGTCCGGCGTGCTGTTGCCCCGCAGGGAATCTCCAATGAGGCCATAGATCGTAAAGCGGTCCCGCGATCCGGGGTCGGACACAACATCCTTGAGCACCGGCGCCAGTTCTGCAGATGCGAACTGTCCGTCTAGCAACTCGGATACCTTGAGGGACATGGCTACCACCTCCTTGAACGCTGCGAACCGAGTACCGGCTCCAGGCGTTTCGCAATGAACTCGCGTGCGCGGAAGATGCGCGTACGCACTGTGCCCAGCGGAATCTCCAGCATCCGGGCAATCTCCGCGTAAGACTTTCCTTCGACTTCGTAGAGCATGAGTGCCGCGGCAAGGTCCGGTTGCAGGCGTGCCAGTGCACGCTGAACGGCATCGGCAATCTGACCGGCCATGACATTGCGCTCGGGATCGTCTCCGTCCGAAACGCCCGGCTCGAAGGCATCGATCCGCTCCTCGGGCGCGCTGTCGCCCAACAACACCATCGGCTCCCGTTTGACGGCGGTAATCGCGACATTGGTCGCGATGCGATAAAGCCAACTGTAGAACGCACTGTCGCCGCGGAAGGCGGAGAGTCCGCGGTAAGCGCGGATGAATGTGTCCTGCACCAGATCCTCGACATCGACTGCCCGGCGCACGTAACGCGCGACATGGCGCGCGATGCGCCGCTGGTACTTGACGACGAGCGCCTCGAATGCCCTCGTATCGCCGGACTGGGCCAGGCGCACGAGGTCGACATCAGGATCCGCAGATTCCATAGCACGCCAAGCTTACGCAGCGCCAAGGCTCTCTGCAATCGCACACCGCTTCAAATCCACCATCTCGAACCCGAGGGACCGGCGAATGACTTCGCAAACGCCGCCCGGTTCAGTGAATGTTTCGTGGTTTTGCGCTAAAAAACCAGAACCCCCCACGGGTGTTCCAGTCGTAAGGGGGCGTGATGCATAGGGCAAGCATTCCGCCATTCCAGAAACTCACAATCGTCATCAAAGGAGAAGGAAAAATGAAACAGTTGTCCAGATTTGTAGCGGGAGCAGTGCTGGCGGTCGCGTCGTCGGTAGCATTCGCTGCCGATATCGTCGATACGGCGATCTCGGCCGGGCAGTTCAAGACACTGGTGAAGGCAGTCCAGGAAGCCGGCCTGGTCGATACCTTGAAAGGCGAGGGCCCTTTCACGGTGTTCGCGCCCACCGACGAAGCTTTCGCGAAGCTGCCGCCGGGCACCGTGGAAGCGCTGCTCAAGGACAAGGAAAAACTCGCCCAGATCCTCACCTACCATGTCGTGGCCGGAAAAGTGAAAGCGGCCGACGTCAAGCCGGGTGACGTCAAGACCGTGCAGGGCCAGTCACTGAAAGTTCGCGTCCAGGGCGGCGCAGTGATGGTGAACAACGCCAAAGTCACCAAGACGGACATCATGGCGTCCAACGGCGTGATCCACGTCATCGACACCGTGGTCCTTCCGAACTAATCACGGCACCGGCGGTACGCGCCCCGCGTCTTCCCCGTCGCGCGGGTGCGGGAGCAATGAGGTCGGGTCCGGATGGTTGCATGAACAATGCGCTCTGCGGGCCCGGCCCCATTCTTCTGTGCCCCTTCCTGCTTTTCCGCTCCACCACACGTCGCTAGTCACCAGTCACTCATGACCTCCGGCGAAGCCGGGTTTCACCGCTGTCAAGCGACCTTCGCCACCTGCATCTCGGAAGGCTCGCGATTGAGCACGTTGCGGATGTGCATGAGCTCCTCGACCTGCTTGCCGAGCTGCAGTTGCTGCTGTTCGAGCTGGCGAACCCGCTCCTGCAGCGTATTGATGTCGCCTGCGATCTTGCGCAGGCCCTCCACTTTGCGTTCCAGCAGTTTCTGGTGCTCTTTCAGTTGCACGGAAAGCGGCGTCAGCGCCGACTTTAACCAGGAATCCAGCTCAGCTCGCAGCTCGCCGAACAGGCCACGCGCATTCGACACCAGGCCGTTGTAGAAACGCCGCACCAGGAAGTGCTTCTCGGTCATGCCGTTGACCGGATCCTTGCAGAAACGCTCGGTATTCTGCTGCAGGGAGTGCATGCGCAGGATGTGGCGCTCCAGATTCAACGCGGGGGGAACCATTTTCTTGAAGCCGTAGAGCTTGTGGAATTCCGTGTAGACGCCGTCCACGTAAGTGCGGGTCTCGCCAGCGAAGCTGAGAATCTTGTCGGCCTGCCGGGAGAAAGTGTCGAACAGCGCCTGCATGCTGCGCATCAGGCCGGCCGTGGTCCAGCTGCCTTCGATGGCCTGCAGGCTCTTGTTCATCATCACGTCGAGCCGGTCCTCCGAAAGCGTATCGAGCAGAACGTTGCCCTGCTTGAGTACGGTGCCGTACGAATGCTTGAAGGTGCCCATGTGCTTGAGGTAGTTCGCCTTGTCCTGCTCCAGCCGCGCCAGCAGCAGTTTGGCCAGGTCGCGGTTCTTGCCGGAGAGCTTGGACATTTCCTGCAGCTCACTGCGGTTGCCGATAAGTGCTGCCGTCGCGGTATGCAGCGAGGTCTCGACCATTCCACCGATCTCGCGCGAAACCGCGGCGCGCAGAATCTGCTGCTTCGACGGAATGACTTCTTCCGCCAGCAGGCGTTCCAGATCCAGGATGTGGCTCTTCGCCAGCAGCGCGGCGTCACCCTTTATGCGCGCGATGAGGCCCTTCTGCGCCGACAGCGCGATCACGTGGTCGCGCGGCAGGTCCAGGATCTTCGCGGTCTCGTCCACCTGGCGCTCAACCCCGATGCGGATCTGCTCGTCGGTCTTGAGGTCGTCCCACATCAGGTCGATCTTGTTGAGCACCGCAATGCGCCGGGTGACGTAGCTCTGCACGTATTTCTGCCAGACGTCCAGATCGGACTTGGTAACGCCGGTATCCATGGCCAGCAGGAAGAGCACGGCATGCGCGCTCGGGATCATGGAGAGGGTGAGCTCGGGCTCGGTGCCCAAGGCGTTCAGGCCGGGCGTGTCCAGGATGACCAGGCCTTTCTTGAGCAGCGGATGCGGGTAGTTGACCATCGCATGGCGCCAGCAGGGGATGTCCACCTTGCCACCCAATCGCAGAACCACGGTGGTGGTGACGAAATCCGATTCGTCGAGCAGACCCAGCGCGCCCGCCTCTTCCACGGTGACTGATTTCACTTCAGCCAGGCTGGACATCGCCTTGGCCATCTCTTCCTGCGAACTCAGGTTGAGGCGGATCTTCACCCACTCGACGGGCTTGTGCTTAAGCGCGGCGATACTTTCGTCACCGCGACGCGATTCGATCGGCAGCAGCTTGATGTAGGGCTCTTCGGCGCCGTCGTAGAAAATCTCCGTCGGGCACATGGTTGTGCGTCCGACATCCGAGGGCAGCAGGCGCTGCTTGAAATCGGAAAAAAACATTGCGTTGATGAGCTCGGTCTTGCCGCGCGAGAACTCGGCAAGGAAGGCAAGAATCATGCGATCGTTGCGCAGGCTCTCGGCCAGGTCGTAAATGCGAAGGCTGCGCTGAATGTCGGCGTGGCCGTGGCTTTCGAGCCAATTCTGATAAGACTCGATGCACTGGCGCAACTCGTCGCGCCATTCCTGGTACTGGGTGACCTGGGCTTCGAGATTGCTGATCATGATTGCGGAAGCAGCCTCACGCTGGCAAGTAGCGCTGTGCCCGGATGGGAAATTTCGATGATTTTGTTGCGTCCGTGACTGCCACGCTGAATCATAACCCGGCCACTTGGCAGTTCAAACTTTTTCTTAAGAAAATCAATGAGCAACGCATTGGCCTTGTCATCGAACGGCGGAGCAGCGACACGAATCCTGAGGCAGCCGTCATGGAAGCCGGAGATCTCTGTATGGCTGGCGTTGGGTTGGACCCGGATGTTCAGGATCAGCAGGTCGCGGTCGGCCTCAAAGCGGTACCAGGACCCGGGCATGCGGAAACGCTCAGAGCATACGGCTGATGGATTGTTCGATCGCCTCGACCGGCCACATCAGGAGCACCTGGCAAATCACCAGCACGAACAGGGGCGACAGGTCCACGTTTCCGATGGGCGAGATGCGTCGCTGGAAAATGCCCAGGAACGGCCGTGTCAGGCTGTTCAGGATGGGCGTCGCCGGGTTGTAGCGGCCGATCAGCGACAGGATGGCCTGCGCGATGACGGCAACCATGAGGATGTACAGGAACAGTTTCAGGAGATTCAACGCGGCCAGCAGGCAGATGCCGATGACGGCGCTACCGACACCGGGACCGATCTGATAGCCCTTGAGCCCCAACACCAGCGCCACCAACACCAGTTCCGTCATCCAGGCCAACAGCAGCGTGGACATGTCGTAACCCCACAGCCCGGGAATCACCCGCCGCGCCGGACGCACGATGAAGTCCGTCAGCGACCCGAGGAAATGGGACAGTGGATTGCGCGCCGGCGCCCGCACCGCCTGCAGGTAGAAACGCAGCAGCAGGGCCAGCGCGAACAAGCCGAGGAAAGTTTCGAGGAGAAAGATCAGGGCCTGGTTCATTGAGCCTTAAATGCCGTGAAAACGACGAAGGGAGTTTCAGTGGAGACATAACCTTCAGGTTATGTCGGAACTACTGTCTTGAATAACGTGAATGCGTGAATATCGATTCAAAGCCTTCGGAGCTATTACGGCATTTACGACATTCACGATATTCACGGCCCTTACGTCAGTCTTTCCCGAACTCGTCGCCGAGTTCCTTCGAGCGCCGGGCCGCTGCGTGAACTGCCTCGACGATGCGGCGTTTGACTTCGCCGGCTTCCATGTTCGTGAGCGCGGCCTCCGTGGTGCCGGCCTTGGAAGTCACGCGAGCGCGCAAGGCCTCAATCGGCTCGGTGCTTTCTGCCGCGAGCTTTGCCGCACCGGTAAACGTTTCCAGCGCCAGACTGCGGGCCTGTTCCGGCGAAAAACCCAGTTCACCGGCCGCCTGCTGCAACGCCTCGATGAAATAGAACACATAGGCCGGCCCGCTGCCTGATACCGCGGTCACGGCATCGAGTTGTTCCTCCCGATCGAGCACGACTACGGCGCCCACGGCCTCAAGGATGCGCTGCGCGGATTGCACGTCGGCAGGGCCTGCCTGCGGCGCGGCATACAGGCCGCTGACGCCGGCACGCAGCAATGCGGGCGTATTGGGCATGGCGCGGACGATGCGGCCATGATTGGCAAGCCAGCGCGACAGATCGCGGGCACGAATGCCGGCGGCAATGCTGATCACCAGTTGTCCGCGTAAATGCGGCTGCAGGCCGCGCGCCACGTCGCGCATCTGCTGGGGCTTGACCGCCAGCAACACGACGTCCTCGCCGATGGCGGCGTCGACACCTGCCGCAACGGCAACGCCGAACTGCTTCTGCATGCGCTCGCGCGCCTCGGCCGAGACTTCCACGACACGGATGTCGGACACCTGAAAGCCCCGCTGCAGCATGCCGCCGATGAGCGCGGAGGCCATGTTGCCGCCGCCTATGAAAAGAATGCGCATTGGTGAGTAAGGATACCGAGACCTGAAAATCGTAACGGCGCGGGCAGCACCCGCGCCGCCGAACCCAAAGCGGTTACTTGCCTTCCACCATTTTCTTCACGTTGCCCAGCCCGCCCTGGTAGACGCCGACCATCAGGTCGTGCACGCCCTTGTCGTCCTGGCCCGCCGGCGGATTGTCTGCCACTTTGCGCTTGAACTTGCCCTTCCACGTGATCACCGCCGTGCCTGCCTGCTTGCCCTTCTTGACGTGAATGGACGAGACATAGTCGGTCAGCGGCAGCGGCGCGTCGCCGATGATCTTGTACTTGTACGACCTCTTCTTGTCGCTGTAGGAAAGCAGTTCCTCGTTGAACTGGGCGCCGCCATCCTTTAGTGTGAGCCTGCGCGTGGAGCCCTTCTTGCCGTTGGCGCCCTTGGTGATCTCGGCATTGGCGAAGCCGGGGTGCCACTTGTGCAGCCCGTCCCAGGCCTTGACCACGTTCCAGACCGATTCGGGGCTGCCGTTGATGGTCACGCTTTCATTGACGCTCAACGTCGGGCGCTTCGAGGCTGCCATCGCCGCCATCGGGAGCAACAACAACAGGCTGGCCGCCGCAATCCATGTCCTTCTGTCCATATTCAACCTCCGCTTTGGTTCGTTGGGGAATTCCGGGCTTCCATTACTTTAACCCGGGACGCCAGTATAGCCACGCGCAATCCGCAGTCATTCTTACGTCGAACGTAGCGGCGGGCGCTCCCCAAAGATCGCCGTGCCGATACGAACCATGGTTGCGCCTTCCGCGATGGCGGCTTCCATGTCGTCAGACATGCCCATGGAAAGCGTGTCGAGCGCGACTCCCCCGCGGACGATTTCGTCAAGGAGTGCGCTCAGCGCGCGAAACCGCCGGTGGCGCAGTTCGACGTCCGTGGTCGGCTCCGGGATTGCCATCAGGCCGCGAAGCTGCAGCCGCGGCAGCGCGGATATGGCCACGGCCAGGTCCAGCACCTGTTCCGGGGGAACGCCGCTTTTGCTTTGTTCGCCGCTGACATTGACCTGGATGCAGATCTGTAACGGCTGCAGGTCGGGCGGGCGCGCGTCCGACAGCCGAACGGCAACTTTTTCCCGGTCAACGCCGTGGACCCAACTGAAGTTTTCGGCGATCGGACGGGTTTTGTTGCTCTGGATGGGGCCAATGTAATGCCACTTGATGTTCAGCCTGGCGAGCGCAAGGACCTTTTCCAGGCCTTCCTGCAGATAGTTCTCGCCAAAATCAGCCTGCCCGGCGGCATACGCCTCGGAAATCGCCGAAGGCGGGAAGGTTTTGCTTACCGCCACCAGTGTGACGTCCTGCGCAATCCGCCCCGCGGCCCGGGTTGCCCGGGCTATGCGATCGTTAACGGCTTGCAAGCG
This sequence comes from uncultured Bordetella sp., assembly GCA_964402495.1. Lineage (GTDB taxonomy): Bacteria > Pseudomonadota > Gammaproteobacteria > Burkholderiales > JACQAP01 > JACQAP01. The sequence continues at coordinate 1,919 of CAYODB010000090.1, read as the reverse complement.
GGAGGCTATTGTTGTCATAATCGTCTTGCAGATTTCGCCGTAAGCATCGAACGCAGCGAGTTTTTTCGATTTGCCGCGACGCCAGCTTCCGGCTTTGTTTTCGATCCCCTCCTCGTCGAGGAATTATAAATGGACATCTCAGAACTCCTCGCTTTCGTCGTCAAGAACAAGGCTTCCGACCTGCATCTTTCGGCCGGGCTGCCGCCCATGATCCGCGTGCACGGCGACGTGAGACGGATAAATCTGCCGCCCATGGAGCACAAGGACGTGCACGCCATGGTGTACGACATCATGAACGACGGGCAGCGCAAGCACTATGAAGAAAACCTCGAGTGCGACTTTTCGTTCGCAATCCCCAACCTGGCACGCTTCCGCGTCAATGCCTTCGTGCAGAATCGCGGCGCCGGTGCCGTCATGCGCACCATTCCTTCCAAGGTGCTGACGCTCGAAGAATTGAAGGCGCCCAATATCTTCAAGGAAATCGCCCAGTACCCGCGCGGCGTGGTGCTGGTTACAGGCCCGACGGGTTCGGGCAAGTCCACCACCCTGGCGGCGATGGTCAACGATATCAACGAAAACGAGATGGGCCACATTCTCACTGTCGAGGACCCGATCGAGTTCGTGCACGAATCGAAGAAGTGCCTGATCAATCAGCGGGAAGTCGGCCCGCACACGCTGTCGTTCAACAATGCGCTGCGATCGGCCCTGCGTGAAGACCCGGACATCATCCTGGTGGGCGAATTGCGCGACCTGGAAACCATCCGCCTGGCGCTGACCGCAGCGGAAACGGGTCACCTGGTATTCGGCACGCTGCATACCAGTTCCGCCGCCAAGACCATTGACCGCGTGATCGACGTGTTCCCCGCCGCGGAAAAGGAAATGGTGCGTGCGATGCTTTCGGAATCCCTGCGCGCAGTTATCTCGCAGACCCTGTGCAAGACCAAGGACGGCACCGGCCGCGTCGCGGCGCACGAGATCATGATCGGCACTCCCGCCATCCGCAACCTGATCCGCGAAGCCAAGATCGCGCAGATGTATTCCGCGATCCAGACCGGCCAGGGCCTGGGCATGCAGACGCTGGACCAGAACCTGACCGAGATGGTGAAGCGCAACGTGATCAGCAAGGAAGAGGCCCGTTCAAAAGCGGCCAACAAGGACACATTCAATTAGGCAACCGCGATCAGCGGGGTTTTTGCCAGGAGCAATAAATGGAACGAGACCAGGCCGTCAAATTCATCCACGAATTGTTGCGGGCTATGGTGGCCAAGAAGGCCTCCGACCTGTTCGTCACGGCTGGGTTTCCGCCGGCGTTCAAACTCGACGGCAAGATGACCCCGGTTTCGAACCAGAGCCTGACGCCGCAGCACACGCAGGAACTGGCGCGTGCGCTGATGAACGACAAGCAGGCGCAGGAGTTCGAAGGCAAGAAGGAATGTAACTTCGCCATCAACCCGCCCGGCATCGGCCGTTTCCGGGTGAACGCCTTCGTGCAGCAGCAGCGCGTGGGCATGGTGCTGCGGACCATCACCACCGCCATTCCCAAGATGGATGACCTGGGCCTGCCCCCGGTACTGAAGGACGTCGCGATGACCAAGCGCGGCCTGGTGATCCTGGTGGGCGGCACGGGTTCGGGCAAATCCACCACGCTTGCGGCCATGATCGGCTACCGCAACGAAAACAGCTACGGCCACATCATCACGATCGAAGATCCGATTGAATATGTGCACGACCACAAGAACTGCCTGATCACGCAGCGCGAGGTCGGCGTGGACACCGACACCTGGGAAGACGCGCTGAAGAACACCCTGCGCCAGGCACCGGACGTCATCCTCATCGGCGAAGTCCGCGAGCGCGAAACCATGGAGCATGCGATTGCCTTTGCCGAAACCGGCCATCTTTGCATGTGTACGCTTCACGCC
>CAYODB010000089.1:0-14583 GCA_964402495.1 uncultured Bordetella sp. | reverse complement strand
GCCTTGTACTCCGTTTTGACCACCGTACGGATTTCAGGCTTCGGCGGTGGCGCGGGGGCGGGCACCGGAGCGGTGGCAACCACCGCCGGCCGCGATTCGACCACCTTCTTCAATTCCTGCAGTGACTGCTCCAGCCGGGACAACTGACTGTCTATGCTGTCCTGCTTCAGCTTCAGGGCATTCAACCCGGACTCCAGTCCGCTGGCCCGCTTTTCCATGTCGGGTACGGGTGTCAAGGCAGTCACCGCATCGAGAACGCCGCAAAGGGGCCGCAGCATCCGGCATTCTTGCGGGCCGGGCTTTTCGCCCAGTTCGAGGCCCTGACGCAGCTTGATGGGTTCGCCGGCGGTCGCGGATTCAGGCTGCTTTGGTCGCCGGGGTTTCGGCGCAACAGTAGTGGCGGGGGCCGCAACCGGATCGGAGACCGATTGCGCGGCCTTCGCGACTGCCGTGGGTCGCGCCACGGGATCGGCTGCGGACTGGGCTGCGGGCTTGCGCATGACCGATCCTGCAACGTTACGCAGGTCGGGGAACCACAGCACGGTACCCGCCGGAATCGGGCGTGCCTTGCCATCGGGAAATGCCTGGGGATTGCCAGAAATGACTTCCTGCATCAGCTGTTTCTGCAGCTTGCGATTGCCGGGCGCTACCGCCGCCGCGAGGCTGCCGACCGTCTCTCCAGAACCGACCTTGAGCCTGAAACCCGGGCGAATTGCATTGCCGGTGATCGCTGCGGATGGCGGGGGAATCAGCGTTGAAAAATGGCGCGCATACAAAAAAGTCCCTGGACACTGGACCCGCAGGACCAGTTCCAGGGAGGGGGAGGAAACGGGCGCGTCAGTGCTGATTTCTACAGCGGTGCGTGCGGAATTCAGCTTGAGCGTTGCCTGCTTCAGCAGGGGAACATCTGAGCCCGGGGCGTCCGCCTCCGACCCGAGGGAAAGGCATTCATCGGTGATACGTTCTTCGGGAAGGGATTCAAGCGTGGCGACGGCCTTGAGCGGCTCGCCCTGGCGCGAGAGCACCGTGATGCGCCACAGATCGACCGGATCGGCGTGCACGGGAAACAGGGTGAAAAACCCGGCGAAGGCCGTTATCGCCTGCCATGCAATCGGCGGTGTGATCGGTCTGAGCACTCGCTTGTGGACTATATGTTGTTCGATTTCAGTGCATATGCACCATATGTTGTGGTCGGCAGTGTATGCCCTTGTCTAGCAAGATGCAACGCTTTGCCGTAATCGAATCAACAGGCTGCAATCAGGGTCTGCTTCAGAGCACCTCCCCCGCGTGATCGGCTAAGCGGGAGCGTTCGCCACGCATGAGCGTGACGTGTCCGCTGTGCGCCCAGCCCTTGAAGCGGTCCACCACGTAGGTCAGACCGGAGCTGCCCTCGGTGAGATAGGGCGTGTCGATCTGGGAAATGTTGCCCAGGCAGACCACCTTGGTTCCGGGACCTGCGCGGGTGATGAGGGTTTTCATCTGCTTCGGCGTCAGGTTCTGCGCCTCGTCGATGATCAGGAACTTGTTGATGAAGGTGCGCCCGCGCATGAAGTTCAGCGACTTCACCTTTATCCGCGAACGGATCAGGTCGCGGGTCGCGGCGCGGCCCCATTCGCCAGCTTCGTCGTCAGTCTTGTTAAGCACGTCCAGGTTGTCGTCGAGGGCGCCCATCCACGGTGTCATCTTTTCCTCCTCGGTTCCTGGCAGGAAGCCGATGTCCTCGCCGACAGGCACGGTGACCCGGGTCATGATGATTTCCGTATAGACCTTTTCCTCCAGCGTTTGCATCAGGCCGGCAGCGAGCGTCAGCAGCGTCTTGCCGGTGCCGGCCTGGCCGAGCAGCGTGATGAAGTCGATGTCGGGGTTCATCAGCAGGTTGAGGGCGAAGTTCTGCTCGCGGTTGCGCGCAGTGATGCCCCAGATGTTGTGCTTCTGATGGGTGTACTCGCGGATCGTTTGCAGTATCGCGGTCTTGCCGGTCTGCTCCTTGACCTGCGCGTAGAAGGGCTTGTCGGCCTCGTGATAGAGGAATTCGTTGACGATGAAGCTGCCGCACAGCGGCCCGCGCACGCGGTAGAAAGTGCGGCCGTCCTGCTGCCAGGACTCCATCTCCTTGCCGTGCTGGTCCCAGAAGTCGGCGGGCAACTCACGCACGCCGGTGTACAGCAGGTCTGTGTCCTCGAGTACCTTGTCGTTGAAATAGTCCTCGGCGGCAAGACCCAGCGCACGCGCCTTGATGCGCATGTTGATGTCCTTGCTGACGAGGATGACCTGCCGCTTGTCGTGGCTTTCATGCAGGTGCTTCACCACGCCGATGATCTGGTTGTCGGCTTTGCCCGCGGCCAGCCGCGCCGGCAGTTCGCCGCTGATCGACTCGGTCTGCAGGAACAGGCGGCCGGTGGCTTCCTTGGCGCCGGAGTTGTCAAGCGGGATGCCCGCTGAAATGTCCTCCACGGCCTTGGAGACGATGTCGTCCAGGAAGCGGCTCGCCTGACGCGCGTTACGCGCCACTTCGGACATGCCTTTCTTGTTCGAATCGAGCTCTTCCAGCGTGGCCATCGGCAGATAGACGTCGTGCTCCTCGAACCGGAACAGGCTCGTAGGGTCGTGCATCAGTACGTTGGTGTCGAGGACGAACAGCTTGTTGATGGGATGAATGCGGGTAACGAGAGTGGGGGCGGAAGCTTTGCGCGGGGTCATGACGCTGCCCCGGTGATGCGGCGGGGGGTAATGCGAAGGCAAAGGTGGGTGAAGGATCTAGTCCGTCTGGGGATCATCCGCGCTCCTGTGAGTTGCGATTAAAGGGATCCTGCGAATTCCAGTACCTCCCGGGCGTGACCGGGCACTTTGACGCCCCGCCATTCCCTGCGTACGACTCCGTCGCGGTCGATGACAAAGGTGCTGCGCTCGATGCCACGCACCTTTCTGCCATACATGTTTTTCATTTTCATGACACCGAACAGGCTGCACAGCCTTTCGTCGGGGTCGGAAAGAAGGTCGAAGGGGAATTCCATTTTCGAGCGGAAGTTCTCATGCGACTTGAGGCTGTCGCGAGAGACCCCGTAGACGGCGCAGCCGGCGCTGGCGAACTCCGCATGCAGATCGCGGAATTGCTGGCCTTCGATGGTGCAGCCGGGAGTGTTGTCTTTGGGGTAAAAGTAGAGGACGAGAATTCGTCCCCGTGCCGAAGAAAGCTTGAACGTTGGGTCGCCCGTCGAAGTGGATTCGAAGTCGGGAACCTTGAGGCCAACCAGCGAAGTTTCCATTGCCTGAGGCTATGTTTACCGAAACTTTCGCCGAATGCAACACTTCCCGGGACAAAATATTTTTGCTGCAAGGACAAGTCAAAACCTCACCGCAGAGGCGCGGAGGCGCAGAGGAAACGCAGAGAAATCGATTCGGTTTCGATAGCCCGCCATCGCCCTGCCTGGGTGGTCAGTTGCGGTCGTTTGAACACCAGTCTTTGAAGTTTTCCTTTGCGCGCTGTTCTCTGCGCCTCTGCGCCTCTGCGGTTAAGGGGTAGCGGTTTAGACGCCGGCGAGGAACTCGCGACCCTGCAGTGCCAGCGGGCCGGGGCGGCCCGGGACTTCGCCTTCGGTGATTTCGTGCCGCGGCAGGTCGCTGAAAACCAGAGATTCCATGTACTGGTTGAGCGACACCACTTCGTAACCCTGTCCGCGCCAGCCCTCGAGCAGCCGCTCAAGGACGAGCGGCAGGCGGCTGCCGAGTTCTGCCCGCAGCGTATAGACATGGCCCATCGGCGGCGGGTCGCGGGTCAGCCCCAGCGTACGTTCGGCGATGTTGTCCACGGTTACGTCAGCGGAGCCTAGAAGCTCGTCGAGCGTCGGCAGAGTGGTGGGCAACTGGGGGCAGGCCACGATTTCCGCCTTGTACACGGGGATGAAGGGTCCGCGCCCCCGGGTGTCCGAGCAGTAGCTGAAACCCAGGCGCTGCGTGAGCCGGTAGGCGTGCCGGTTCATCTGCCAGCCGGAAGCGCCATGCACCCGTGCCGGTTCTCCGAATATCTCCTCAAAACGCGAGCAGGCCAACTGCATCTGCCGCAAAGTCCAGTCCGGCCCGGCCCCCGCCGCGTGGCGTTGCCAGGCCACCCGGTCGTGGGCATGGATGCCCACTTCGAATCCCGCATCCCGCACGCTGCGCATGACGTCTGCGCACTCCGCGCCGATGTCCGGCGCGGGCAGCAGCGTCCCGTATAAAAGGGTCCTGAAGCCGTACTGTGTGAGGAGGGGTTGCCGCCTCAGTTTTGACACCGCGCCCCGGCGGAGGAGGCTGGGCAGGGCACGACCGGAGTGGTCCGGGCCGAGCGCAAACAGGAAGGTGGCGCCGGCACCGTAGGTGGCCAGCAGATCCATCAACCATGGCACGCCTTCCCGGGTGCCGCGCCAAGTCCTGACGTCTATTTTCAATGCCAGCTTCATCGAGCCAGACTTTTCATCGCCAAAGATTCCTCTTGCGTACCCCTTCCGGGGTACGCAAAGGTACTCAAAGCAAACCGGGAACACAAACGCAGTGAAATTGCCCCCGCTGGCCGTGCCGATGCCGGTTGGTTTTACTTCCGTGGAGGGGCGTTTTCTGCTCCGGCGGACCGATCATTACATTGCTGACAAACTTTCAGCCGGTGGGCCGAGCTATATTTCACTGGCTCGCTCTCCGGCTGCTTCGCGGCGAGATCGTACAACGGCAAAACGGTGTCCGTGTCATGATTCATGCGCCATGCGGCCCCGGGTTACCGGCGCCGGGGCAACAGCAGTGCGCGCAAGCGTTTGTAGATATTGTCGAGCACCCGCGGCTGCGCTTGGGCGGAGGGATGAATGCCGTCCGCCTGGAACATCGCGCGTTTCTCGGCGAATCCCTCGAGCATGAAAGGAACCAGTGAAGTGTTCTGCTGTCTAGCCACCTCGGCGTACATGGCTTCGAAGCGGCGCGTGTAAACGGGGCCGTAGTTGGGCGGAATGCGCATGCCGACCAGCAGGACTTTGGCGCCGGCCTTGCGGCACGCCGCCACGATGGCAACGAGGTTGGCGCGCGTGGTTTCCACCGCGCTGCCGCGCAAGCCATCGTTGGCGCCGAGCTCGACGATGACCACGGCCGGCTTGTGTTCCTGCAGCACCGAATTGATGCGATTGCGGCCGCCGAACGTGGTCTCGCCGCTGATGCTGGCGTTGACGACTGCATAATCGAGTTTTTCGTGCTGCAGCCGCTGTTCCAAGAGACTCACCCAGCCGGAGCCCTGGGAAAGGCCGTATCCCGCCGACAGGCTGTCCCCGAAGACCACGATGGTCGGCCCGGCGTGGACAGGTGTGGCAACGACGACGACTGACAACAGGACTATTCGCAGAAGCATGGCAGAGATTCTCATGCCGCCCATTGTGAAGGCGGCGGGTTTAACCAAGCAAGTTTCCACCGGTGCTGCGACGCTGACGATTCTCCAGGACGTTTCCCTGGAGATTGCGGGCGGCGAGGCGGTTGCCATCCTCGGCGCCTCCGGTTCGGGCAAAACCACCCTGCTGGCCCTGCTGGCGGGCCTGGACGTCCCGACGGCCGGTTCGGTGCAAATCAACGGCACGGATCTGTTCCGCCTCGACGAGGATGGCCGGGCACGCTTGCGCCGCGAGCTGGTCGGCTTCGTATTCCAGTCGTTCCAGTTGCTGCCGGCGCTGACTGCGCTGGAGAACGTCATGCTGCCTCTGGAACTCGCGGGCAGGGCCGATGCGCGGGAAAAGGCGGCGGACTGGCTGGCCAGAGCGGGTCTGGCGGAGCGCCTGACCCACTATCCCCGCCAGCTTTCGGGCGGCGAACAGCAGCGGGTAGCCGTGGCGCGGGCTTTCGCGACCCAGCCGCGCCTGTTGTTCGCCGACGAGCCGACTGGCAACCTGGATTCCGCCACCGGCGAAGAGATCATTGCCCTCATGTTTGAACTCAATCGCGAGGCGGGCACCACGCTGTTGCTGGTCACGCACGACGAGTCGCTGGCGCGGCGATGCCCGCGCCGCTTGCGGTTGAGTGCGGGGCGCGTTACGGCCGATGAACGCCACTGACATCGGTTTCCTGGCGACCGTGCGCCTCGCGGCCCGCATGCTGGCGCGCGACTGGCGCGCTGGTGAGCAGCGCGTCCTCGCGGTGGCGCTGATCGTCGCCGTTGCCAGCCTCACGACCGTTGCGTTTTTCGCGGATCGGGTCGGGCGAACGCTGACCCGGGAAGCCAGCCAGTTGTTGGGCGCCGACCTGGTTGTCGTGTCCGATATTCCGCTTGCGGCCCGGTATCGCGAACGGGCGTTATCCCTCGGTCTGAAAACCACCGAAGCGGTGCGTTTTCCGAGCATGGTCCAGGCCGCCGAACGCAGCATGCTGACCGAAGTGAAAGCCGTGGCGCCCGGCTATCCGCTGCGTGGGCGGCTGCGCATCCGGCAGGCCGAAGCGGACACCGATGTGGATCCGCAAGGCATTCCTCCTTCAGGCAGCGTGTGGGTGGACGACCGCCTGCTGCGCCGTCTCGACCTGAAGATCGGTGATCGGATCACGCTGGGCAACCGCGACTTCAGCATCGCCGCGATGGTGAGCGAGGAACCGGAGTCGAGCGCCGGTTTCCTCAATCTTGGTCCACGCCTGATGTTCAACGCCGAAGATCTCGCCTCAACCGGCCTGATCCAGGTGGGCAGCCGGGTCTCCTATCGCCTCTTCGTTGCCGGCGAGAGCGATGCGGTCGCTGCGTTCCGCGAGTTTTCCGCGGGATCCGTAGGTCCGGGCCAGCGGGTCGAGGACATCCGCCAGGCGCGCCCCGAAATCAACTCCGCGCTGTCGCGCGCAGAACGGTTCCTCGGCCTGTCCTCGCTACTGACCGTGATTCTCGCCGGCGTCGCCGTTGCGCTTGCCGCGCGGCGTTATTTGCAGCGGCATCTGGACGGTTGCGCGATCATGCGTTGCCTTGGAGCGAGCCAACGGCAGATTCTCTCGCTTCACATGCTGCAGTTCGTCATGGTGGGCCTGGTTGCGAGTGCGATCGGCTGCGCCGCCGGGTTCCTCTGCCAGCATGTGCTGGCCGCATTCCTCGCACCTCTCGTATCCGTGAGCCTGCCGGAGCCGGGCTGGATGCCCGTCATCCAGGGCATGATCGCCGGCTTCGTGCTGTTGCTGGGATTCGCCGCGCCGCCGTTGATCGCGCTGAAGAAAGTGCCGACGCTGCGCGTCCTGCGCCGCGACCTCGGCGTGCCGGATTCCTCCGGATGGTCGGCCTACCTGCTCGGCGGTGCCGCGTTGGCGGGCCTGATCCTGTGGCAGGCGCAGGATCTGCAACTCGGTCTCGTGGTCCTGGGCGGCGTGGTTGCCACGATGCTGGTGTCGGCGCTGTTCACGTTGCTGGTGCTGCGATCGCTTCCCCTGTTCAGCCGGGGCGCGGGGCTGAACTGGAGATACGGACTGGCCAACCTGCGCCGGCGCACATTCGGCAGCGTGATCCAGGTGGTCGGCCTGGGCCTGGGACTGATGGCCCTGACCCTGCTCACCCTCGTGCGCGGCGATCTGCTGGAAAGCTGGCAGAAGAGCCTGCCGGAGAATGCGCCCAACCGTTTTCTGGTCAACATCCAGCCGGACCAGGCCCCGGCGATCCGCGAATTCTTCGCGCGAAATGCGATGGCGCCCCCGGAGTTCCATCCCATGGTGCGCGGACGGCTGGTCGAAGTGAATGGCCGGGCGGTCACTTCGAAGGATTTCGTGGACGACCGGGCCCGGCGGCTGGTGGATCGCGAGTTCAACCTGTCCTGGGCACGCGCCATGCAGCCGGACAACGTGATCCTGGAAGGCCGCTGGTTCAACGACGGGGATGTCGGCAAACCCGTGGTTTCCATGGAGCAGGGCATTGCGGAGTCGCTGGGATTAAAGCTCGGCGACAAGCTGACTTACGACATTGCCGGCACGCGGCTCACGGTTGCCATCCTGTCCCTGCGCAAAGTCGAGTGGGATTCCTTCCGCGTCAATTTTTTCGTCGTCGCACCGCCCGGCGTGCTGGAAAAAGCGCCGGCGAGCTATGTGACGAGCATGTATCTGCCCGCCGAGCGTTCCCCCCTGATGGATGACCTGGTGAGGACCTTTCCCAACCTCCTCGTGATCGACGTTGCCGCGATCCTCACCCAGGTGCAGCGCATGATGGACCAGGTGGTCAGGGCCGTGGAGTTCGTGTTCCTGTTCAGCCTCGCAGCGGGACTTCTGGTGCTGTTTGCGGCCGTGGCCACCACGCACGACGAACGCGTTTTCGATTCAGCAGTGCTGCGCACGCTGGGCGCATCGTCGCGGCAACTGCGCGCGATACAGGCGGCCGAGTTCCTGCTCATCGGGGCGATGGCGGGCCTGCTCGCCGCCGTTGGCGCCACGGCGATCGGATACGTCCTCGCGAAGCAGGTGCTGAACGTGCCTTACGAATTCAATGCCTGGATCTGGCTTGCGGGCCTCGGAATCGGCGGTATCGGCGTGATGATCGCCGGTCTGATTGGCACCGCGAAGGTGTTGCGCACGCCGCCGATGCAGGTGTTTCGCGCTACTGCGTAGCGAGGGGAGAGGGGCGAGGGAAGAGGGAAGAGGGACGAGGGACGAGAAAACACACCAGGCTCTATCCCTCGCCCCTCGCCCCTCTTCCCTCGCCCCTGTTTCTAGCGCTTGACCGCCCCCCGGTCGCGCCAGTTGACGTCGCCGCACAGCAGCAGCATCTCGCCATTGAGGCGCGTGCTGATGGAAACCGTGATGCACTGGTTGGCCCCGGTGATGGTCATGCGTGGGTCGTCGATCATTCGCCTCCGATTTTCGTATGGATTCGGCGGGGCGGCCGATCTCACTCGGTCGCGGGGGTCCGAGTCAGCGCTGCAACGGCGAGTTTGCGGTTGCGCCTTGCCTCGTACACCAGCGGCGGACACACGTTCGCATCGTTGTGGATGACCTGGCAGTCGAGGCAATAGAAGCATTCGTCCATGTTGATTGCCCCGCTCGGCTCGATGGCCTGTATCGGGCAGCGCTTTGCGCACAACTGGCAGGGGCTGCCGCATTCCGGGCGGCGCTTCAACGTCGTGAACCGGCGCAGGCGCAGCCGGCCGCCAATCGCCATCACCGCGCCAAGCGGGCAGAGAAACCGGCAAAACGCCCGTTCGACGAACAAGCCGGCGGCGAGAAGGACCAACGCGTACACCACGAATGGCCAGGCCCGGTCCATTCTCAGCGAGATGACAGTCTTGAACGGCTCGATCTCAGCCGCGATTGCCATGGTCTGCAGTCCATATAGCGCGGCGACGGCCAGCACCGCGAGCGACACGTACTTCAAGGGCCACAACATACGATGAGCCCGGTACGACGGCGACCATTGGGGCAACGAGACGACGCGGGCGAGCTTGGCCAGGAGCTCCTGCAGGGCGCCGAACGGGCATAGCCAGCCGCAGAACACGCCACGGCCCCACACGACGAAGCTTACGACCACGAACGCCAGCAAGACGCACAGCAACGGATCGGCGAGGAGCACCGCCAGGCCGTTGCCATTGACGAGCCCGAGCAACCATGCAAAAACGTTGATGATGCTTAGCTGGGCCCCCGCAATCCAGCCTATCCACACCAGCGTGAAGAGCAGAAAACCAATGCGCAACGCCTGATAGAGACGCGCGTGGCGCGTCAGCCTGTGCATCGCGGTGAGCAGCACTGTGAGCACCAATAGAGCAATGCCAAGCACGACAATGTTGCGCGCCTGGGCACGCCAGCTCTCGCGCCAGGGCGCCTCGAGCGGCTCCTGGGCCGACGGCTCGGCCGGTGGCAGTACGAATCGCGAGGGCAAGCTGTAGCTGAGCTTGAACTCGCGCTTTTTGGCGCCAGAACCGGAGCCGTCGACCACTACTGCCAGCTGCCACGGCGCGAGAACATCGATCCCCTTCTCAGCCGGTATTTGGAAAAGGCCGATCTCGTCGAACTTCGGTGCCCCTTTGGCTGAGACGAACGGCAGATACTGATACTGCCCTGGTGCTCGCTGCAGCACGAATGTGCGTGCACCCTGCTCGATCCGGATCCGATCGAACGTGCCCGTATCGAACACCTTGGTGCCGACGAAGGAGTAGGGCCCTTTACCCATGAGCACCACGATCAGGTCCTGGGGGCTACGCGTCGCCACGTGCTCGCCGTAGCGCGTGGCGCCGAGAAGATTGCGACCGATCGAGGCGGGATTGACCGCGGCCGCATAGAGATCTAGCGCGACACCTTGGCTACCTGTGCCTGCCTTGCCGCCATCGTGAATCTGGATTCGTTCTACCGCACCAGCCGCGATGAGTTCCGGCCAGGTCAGGGGTTCGAAGTTCGCTGTATCGATCATGGCGGCCGACGCGGCGCCAGACGTAAGTCCACGAGAATGGGCGACCAAGCGGGCGCCCTGAACAATGGCATGATGAAACGCCCGTGCACTTACGGTCGCCCCGCTGATGCCGTTGATGTTGCCCGGCGTGCCTTGGCTGGAGAACGAAATCGAGCCGCCCAGGTCAAGACCGGCGTACTGCTCGATGAAACGCGTGAGCTGCGCACCCATGGAGTTGTAATCGATGATCGGCTCAGCGTGCTCCACGAGGACGACGCCAGCGATCTTCCCCTGCAGATCCAGTCCGACCACGAAGTTGAACGGCGCACCGGAGAAGCCGACGACATCTGTCAGTTCAGCGGTGCAAAATAGAAAGCCGATGCGGCCCCCGGCGCCGTAAACAGGTATGGCTGGCGGTTCTCCAGACAGTGGGCCGGTGGAGGCCGCCTGTGGGAACAGGCGATCAATCGTGTCTTTTTTCAACCAGTCAGGCTGCCCCTCCGCACACACAGACCCGGGGATACCGAGGAGCGCGAGACATACCAAGAAGAAGAGCGCCGCGATGGTACAAGAGCGGGAAAGCGCCGCGGAGACAGGGTGCTCGCCAGGCGGAGATGAGGACCTCACCGGATTGGTCCTGAGACCTGGCGAGATCTCGCATGGGGTGAGACTCACAGGGCGCACGACCTGTAAGTGGCTCGGCTCGTTGCTTGAGCTGATACGCAAGATTCGTCCTGGTCTGATGACAACTGAATGCTAGCCAACGAGGTGGGCACGGAGCGCGTCGGTGATACGGACATCAAATGTGGGCCCGGAGGCCGTCACGAGCAACGCTGCGAGACCGCGCGCCTGCGCCAACGAGTACCCTCGCTCCGGTCCGAGGACTACCAGCGCCGTCGCCCATGCGTCGGCTTCCATGGTCGTATCAGCGACCACGCTCACCGCGATGGGCGGATGCTCGACCGGTCGCGCCGTCTTAGGATCGATAATGTGCGAATAGTGCCGTCGATCCTGATCGAAGAAGTCTTGGGTGGTGCCGGAGGTGGCAATCGCCCGGTTCTCGAGGACGACGATCTCTCCAACGACGTGTCGACCCTCCACCGGGCGCTCGATGCCGACCCGCCAGGGGCTTCCCGCCGCCGTGGTGCCCCTGGCCCGGAGTTCTCCACCGATTTCCACCAGGTAGTCGTCAACACCCTGGCGATCCAGGATCATGGCGACGCGATCGACACCGTACCCCTTGGCAATTGCGCTCAAGTCGACTTGGGTGCGACTGTGTCTCTTTCGGATCGCACCGGCGGATGGGTCGGTTTGCACGTGCTGGTAGCCGACGCTTTCCCGAACCCGCGCGATGACCGCGTCATTCGGAACTCGTCGGGTACGGTACTGCGGACCGAATCCCCAGAGATCGACCAACGGTCCGACGGTTACATCGAACGCACCCTGAGTCCAGGTGCTGATCCGCGATGCGCCATCGAGCACCTCGAGCAGGCCCCGTGACGCAGGCGCCCAACGGAGATCTTGTCGCCTGTTGAATTCCGACAGCTCCGACCGAGGGTCGTAGGTGGACATCGCCCGATTGATCGCGGCCAGCTCGACTTCGATAAGCCCTGCGAGCCCCGTCCGCACAGCATCGTCGATCGGCGCCGCCAGTTCCACGGCGTAGCTCGTGCCCATGGTAAGACCGCGAATCGTTGCGTGAACCGGCCGAGCGCATGCTGCTACAGAGCCCGCTGCCAGTAACGTGATGAACGTGCGACGTTTCATGCCTCGCTCCTCAGGCCCGCTGTTTCCGTGACAATTAATGCGCCGTGAGGAAGTATAAGCGGGATTTTGTTGCTATGAGCAAGCCTGTCCCCGACGAAGAATGCTCCAGCGCGACCGTCCCGCGGTGAACGGGGTTGGACCTCTTCAAGCTGGCAACTAACAGGAATGTTTACTCGATATGAGTACCTCTGAGGGGCTTGGCGGCCCAATTCGCTGATCAAACGGTCCCCGACAGCCGGTCCAGCAGCAGGGTGCTGAAAAAGTCGTTGCTCCTGCCAAAGACCTCCAGCGGCGCCACCGGATTGCCCTGGCTGTCCTGGGCGCGCATGAGGGCCTCGTAGCCGACGAAGCGGCTGTGGGCGACGCTGAATATCGGCTGGAAATGGCTGCCAAGCCGAAGGTTGGCGTACTCACCGGCTGCGCGCCCGTTTTCTACGCGGATCCGGCTCTGGATTGCATCAAGGCTGGCGGTGGACTGGGTTGAATCTGCGGGGCTCAAACTCAATCGCTGACGCTTGTTATTATTGGGTTTGCGGAGCGCCCGACGGATGGTTACCAACCGCAATATTCCGGCTGCTTCGGGACAGCGGCATTATAAGGAAATTCAATGAATTGCAATGATTCCCGTGGTACACTGCGCGACCTTTTTTTCAGGCAGTGGAACTCATGAGCCGCAACGTCCGCAACATCGCCATCATCGCCCACGTCGACCACGGCAAGACCACCCTGGTGGACAAGCTGCTGCGCCAGTCCGGCACTTTCGCCGCGCACCAGCATATGACCGAACGGGTGATGGATTCCAATGACCTGGAAAAAGAGCGCGGCATCACCATCCTGGCCAAGAACTGCGCGGTCCAGTACGAAGGTACGCACATCAACATCGTTGACACCCCCGGCCACGCTGATTTCGGCGGTGAAGTCGAGCGGGTCCTGTCCATGGTCGACAGCGTGCTGCTCCTGGTGGACGCGGTCGAAGGTCCGATGCCGCAGACCCGCTTTGTCACGCGCAAGGCGCTGGCCCTCGGCCTCAAGCCCATCGTCGTGGTCAATAAGGTTGATCGCCCCGGTGCCCGTTCGGACTGGGTGGTCAACCAGACCTTCGATCTTTTCGACAAGCTCGGCGCCACTGAGGAACAACTCGATTTTCCCGTTGTGTATGCCTCTGCCCTTAACGGCTATGCGACGCTGGACTTGAACCAGCCCAGCACCGACCTGCGCCCGCTGTTCGAGGCGATCATCAGGCACGTGCCGGTGCGCGACGCGGACCCCGAAGGTCCGCTGCAACTGCAGGTCTGCTCCCTTGATTATTCCAGCTTTGTCGGCCGCATCGGCATCGGCCGGGTAGCGCGCGGGCGCATCCGTTCCGGACAGGCAGTGGCCGTGATGCAGGGCCCGGACAGCGAGCCGAAGATGGCAAAGGTCAACCAGGTGCTGGTGTTCAAGGGCCTGGAGCGCACTGTCGTGGAACAGGCGGAAGCCGGGGACATCGTCCTGATCAATGGCATCGACGAAGTCGGCATCGGCGTGACCCTTTGCGACCCGGCCACGCCGGAAGGCCTGCCGCTGCTGAAAGTGGACGAGCCCACGCTGACCATGAATTTCGTGGTCAATACCTCGCCGCTGGCCGGACGCGACGGCAAGTACGTCACCAGCCGACAGATCAGGGAGCGCCTGGAGCGCGAACTCCAGTCCAACGTGGCCCTGAAAGTCGAATTCACCGCCGATTCGGACACCTTCGTGGTTTCCGGCCGTGGCGAACTGCATCTGACCATCCTGCTGGAGAACATGCGCCGCGAAGGGTATGAAATGGCGGTCGGCCGCCCGCGCGTGGTGATGAAGATGGTGAACGGCGTCAAGCAGGAGCCTTACGAATTGCTGACGGTGGACGTAGAAGACGGCCACCAAGGTGGGGTGATGGAAGAGCTGGGCCGCCGCCGCGGCGACCTGCAGGACATGCAGGCCGACGGCAAGGGCCGCACCCGCCTTGAGTACCGCATTCCGGCGCGTGGGCTGATTGGTTTTCAGGGCGAATTCCTCAACATCACGCGCGGCACCGGTCTGGCCAGCCATATTTTCGATGACTACGGTCCGGTGAAGGGCGACATGGAAGAGCGCCGCAATGGTGTGCTGATTTCCCAGGACGATGGCGAAGCGGTGGCCTATGCACTGTGGAAGCTGCAGGACCGCGGCCGCATGTTCGTATCTCCGGGCGATGCCTTGTACGAAGGCATGGTTATCGGCATCCACTCGCGCGACAACGACCTCGTGGTCAATCCGATCAAGGGCAAGCAGCTCACCAACGTCCGCGCCTCGGGCACCGACGAAGCCGTGCGCCTGGTGCCGCCGATCGAACTCACGCTGGAAAAGGCGGTCGAGTTCATCGCCGACGACGAACTGGTGGAAATCACGCCCAAGTCCATCCGCATCCGCAAGCGTCATTTGAAAGAACACGAGCGCAAGCGCGCGTCGCGAGACAGCAATAC
>CAYODB010000088.1:0-14763 GCA_964402495.1 uncultured Bordetella sp. | reverse complement strand
CGGACCGCGGTCCGCCAGCGGCAGCGTGCAGATCAGCGGTTTGGTGATCGGGGTGGCAATGCGGTAGTGCTCGCGGCGCTGAATGCGCACCAGGGATTCGGGGAACGGGATGCGCAGCGCAGGCCGGCCCTTGAAAAGCACCTGGCGAATATCGTTGGTCGTGAAGCTCACCTTGACCTGGTCGTGCGAGGTCACCAGCAAGACTTTCTTTGCTGCGAGCAGTCGCTTGTTTGCGGCTGCGTCAGGAGACGCGTCGAGCACGACTTGCCCGGTTTCTGGCATCACGGCCAGCAAAGCCGTCAGCGCGAAGTCGGCGCTGTCGTCGAGATTGGCCGTGACCAGTTGCGCGTTCTGCATGATTTTCTTCAGCACGAACGCGATTTCGGCCGGCTGGCGCACTTCGAAGCGCTTGCTGTCGTCGAGCTGGGGCCTCTGTCGCGGGGTGCGTGGTGTGTCGGGTTGATTCATGTTCCCGGAAACCATTACGTTGGAGTCGCCTGCACGGTGCCGGGCGGAGTTGCAAGCCCATGCTCCACACGATATAGCCATGCAAGCAACTCCGCCACCGCCATGTAGAGTTGGGCCGGGATATGCTGGTCGAGGTCCAGGCGCATGAGAAGATTGACGAGTTCAGGCGATTCATGCACGTAGATGCCGGTCTCCCGTGCGCGGGCAATGATCGCGTCGGCGATGAGGCCATTGCCCTTGGCGACGACCTGGGGCGCCGACTGGCCCTCGCGATAGGCGAGCGCCACCGCGGAGTGGTCAGGCCGATTCGGATCCATGACTGACCTCAAGGGCATTGACCGGAATGCCGGACGCACTGAAGCCCATGGCCAGCGCCGGCGCCTGCTCGCGCAATTGCAGGGCGTGCTGCTCGCTATCGGCGGTTATTCGCAGCTTCGCGCCGTTCGCGCCCAGCTCTATTCGCGCATGCAGTTCACCAATGTTGGGCAGCGTCAGCTTGAGTTCGGTGCTCCATGTCCTGGGCATTTCCCGGCCGTCGCGTTCTCCGGACGCATCGTCGGCGACCTGCCATTGCATGAGTTGACCGGGCCATATGGTCCCGTGCCAGGTTACCTGGCCGGTCTCGAGCGCGCTCAACTGCTGGCGGATGATCGGGTAGCTGTCCTGATGTGCGGGCGAGCGCGCAATTTGCTCGGGTTGCGGCGCCGAATCTGCTTGCTTGCCGGGTGTAATGCCCGAAGGCATTGCCTGCATGCCTGAAATTGTTTCTTTGGGTCCAGGGAATGCCTGAAATTGCGCCGATTCTTGAGCGGCGGGTTGCATCGGTACCAGCTTGCCCTGCGGCTCTCGCTGCAACTGCGCGCGCGAGCGCGTTCCTAGTACCCATTGCGCCTGATGTGACTCGTAAAACAGGCCACTGAGCCCGAACGCCTCGCGCAGCAACGTCGCGGCCTGGGCGCCCTCCGGAACGCGCGAAGCAAACACCGGGACGGTGGAACCGGCGGCTGCTTTGCCGGGCGATTCGAACTGGATATCCGCGAGGCCCGCAAGCAATTTTCCGGCCCCGCTCAATTCTGATCCGGCCTGATTGTTCGGGTGTTCGATGCGCAGCAAGATAAAAGTCGGCCGCGGATTGTCGTTGACGTAAACCATGCGCAGCAAGTCCCCGGGGCGGGTTCCATCGGGGAGCTTGACGTCGAAGCTGCGCCCGCGCACCGACACGATATAGCCGGCACGGGTTTGTTGCTCGACGCGCCCGTTGATCGGTTGTCCGGGCGACAACGCAGGCAGCTCGAGGTCGCGCTCGCTAGCGACCAGCGGCGTTCGCGCGGCGCCGACCACCAAACGCAGTTGAGAAAGCGCCTCCGTACGAATCATGAGAGAGATGGCGCCACGTCGGCCGCACTCTGTGTCAGACCGCGGTACCGGCGCCATAGGCCGCATTGAGCTTGCGTTCGTGGCCGACGCTGGTCAGCAGATACTGCAATCTCTGCATCCAGGGCTCGGTCAGGTTGCGGATTTCGGCGTCGTGCGCGAGAACAGTGCGGATGATTTCGACCTTGCGCCGGCGCACCTCGGGTTCAAGCACGATTACTTTCCCGTTGCACGCGGCTGCGAGGCCCTCCACCAGTTTCCGGCAATCTTGTTGCAGCGCGATCAGCCGGTCCCATTCATCCGCGCGCGCAGCTCCCAGCATCAGCGCCGTTACGGCAAGAATGCTCTCATAGGTCTCTATCAATTCTGCGTTTGTCATCGATTCTGCACGTGAGTGCAGGCCAGGCGTCAGCGAACCCCGTAGGCGGCGGCAACCCGATTGATGGGCGATGCGGCAATCTGCGCCGCGGCGGCTAACACGGGAGCCGGCGCCACAAGCGGTTTTGCGCCGATGGCCTCCCAGGCACTTCCAAGTTCTTCGAGCAGGTAGGCCACCTCGTCGAGGGCGCCGCGGTCATTCTTCAGATTGGCCTGAAACAGTTGCTGCGCCATGTAGGCATATAAGTCAGACAGATTCTGGGCGAGCTCGCCGCCTGCATTCAGGTCCAGACTTGCCTTGAGCCCGCCATCGATGATATCGATGGCAGTGGCGATCGCCTGGCACTTCTGCGCGATCTCGTTGCGTTGCAGGTGGCCGCTCGCCATGGCAACCGCGGCGCGTGCGCCGTCGAACAGCATGACGATGAGTTTGTGGGGCGAGGCTGATCTGACGATCGATTCGACGTCGATGTTGCGGTAGGCATTCATAGCCCTGCGGGAATGTGCCATAGACATGTGCTTTATCCTTTGTTGTTGAACAGGTTCGGCAGATTCGCCAGTTGCTGCGTCAGGTAGGTGCTGGTCGCGGCCATGCTGCTGAGCAAGGTATCGAGCCCGGAGAACTGGTTCTGATAGCGTGCCCGCGTCAGATCCAGCCGATGCTGCATGTCCACCCGCCGCGTGCCGATATCCTTGATCGACCGGTTGATGCCGTCCTGCTCGGATGGAACCGGTCCCGCCGGTCCGAGCAGATCTGTCGCCGCGGTATTGATGGCGTTGCCGATGGCGAGGGTCAGCGCGGCGACGTGGACGGGGTCCGCGCGAAGCGCTTTGTTCACCTTTGCCGGATCGAAAGCGAGAGTTCCGTCTTTTTTGAAACCGATCCCCAGGCTGGACAGCGTGCTGTACGCGCCGCCGGCAGGTTGCGCGCTGCCGATGATGGAATCCACCCGGCGTTGCAGGGTGAGCACCGCCTGGTCGCCCTGCAAAACGGCGCCTTTGGCGGTGACTCCCGCAATGAGGGTGTGGGCGGAGTTGTAGGCTTTCACCAAGGCTTCAAGCGCCGCGGTAAGGCTGCTGGAATCGCCCTGGACGGCGACGATGACCGGCTTGCCCGCCTCCGTTGGCTTCGTCAGGTTGAGCGTCACGCTCGGGATCGCGCCGACGACCGTATTCGTCGCCGAAGTGATGTCCACGCCGTCGATCGTGAGCGCCGCATTCTGACCGGCCTGCGTCTGCTTGATATTCTGACCTGCAGGTACGGTCGGGTCGTAGGCAAGCAGCGATCCGATGGCGCTGTCGCCGCTGGACGTGATGCGTATGCTGTTTGCCACGCCTGTATCGTTCGAGGTAATCGTCAGGCGATAAGGCGAGCCGCTGCCGTCATTGATGATGCTGGCAGTGACCCCGGCATTGCCGGAGTTGATCGCGTCGCGAATGCCGGCCAGGGTATTGTTGCCCCCGATGACGACGGATATCGGGACCTTGTCCGGATTCGCTGTGAACGAGGCGTCAGAGTAGGTGCCGTTCACCGGCCCCAGTACACTGGCGATGGTGCCGAAACTGATCGTCAGAGTGGTGCTGGCACCGCTGCCGATGGTGCTTGTAGTGCTGGCCTGGCCGGTGGCGATGAGCTTTTGCGACTGCGCCAGCGCCTTAACGGTGACATTGAAGTTTCCCGCCGCAGCGTCGCTGTCCGCCGTTGCGGTCAGCACCTGGGAGTCGGTCGACGTCGCGCTGTTCTGGACCGTGCTTGCGGATGCGAGCGCCTTGGCGGCGACCTGCACAGCAGCCAGCGAGCCCGTGACGCTGCCCAAACTGCTGAGTTTGGCCTGGAAGGCCGCCTCGCGCGCATTCAGCAGGGTCATCGGCCGTTGTTCGACGGCCATCAACTGCGTGACCAGTCCTTTGACGTCGAGCCCCGAACCGATGCCGGGTGCGTTCAGGGTTGCTGTTGCCGTGGAGCTGGCTGCGGGCAAGGTCAATGGCATGATGGGTCGGCCGCTGTGATCTGGTGGGTAACAACTCCATATCGGCAGTCGCCCGCCACACCTTTAGCCCCGGTCCGGCCAGCGTACTGCAGGACGCCCATTCAGGCTTTTGACTTTATCAGCAAGCTGCTCATCCGCTCGATCGACCGGGCAAGCGTCATCATTTCTTCGCTCGGAATCTGCCGAATCTCCTCATTGGTCTCGGAATCGACGATGTGTACCACGATCTTCTCCGATCGGGTGTCGACCGTGAACTCGATGGCAGAAGTGAGAGATTTCAGCATGTTGTTGAGCTCCACTGCCGCCTGTTTGATCGCATTGGCGTCCGCTGGGACGGCGACCGGAGGTGTTGCCTGGACGGCCGTCTGCGCGTCGGTGGGGCGCACGCGTACTACAGGTTGCGACGAAATGCGGGCGGCGGATGGTGCCGTGATCGACTGGATATCCATGACATTGCTCCCTCGCTAAAACGAAAAACCCCGACCAGGTTGTGCCCGGTCGGAGGGAAGTTACATCGCGTTGCTTACTGGAGAAGCGCAAGCACGCTTTGGGGCAGTGAATTCGCTTGCGAAAGCATGGCCGTGCCCGCTTGTTGCAGGATCTGGTTCTTGGTCAGGATCGCCGTTTCCTTGGCGAAGTCCGTATCCAGAATTCGGCTACGTGCGGCGCTCAGGTTCTCGGACGTGCTGCTCAGGCTCGATATCGTGCTTTCGAAACGGTTCTGCAAGGCGCCGAGGGCGCCGCGGACCGTGCTGACCTGTGACAGTGCGCCGTCGATCAGTGCGATTGCGTTGTTGGAACCCGCGACCGTTGAAAGATCCACACCGCTCAGTGCCGTCAAACCGACGCTGGCCGCGCTCAAGCCTGCCGCTCCCGGCGATGTTCCGCCGAGCGTGAAGTTGGAGGCGGAGTTGAGTGACAGCTTGCCTTTGGTGCTGTTGGCGGCATACGTGCCGTCAACGCCTGCTACAAAGTTGCCGCCAGAGGTTGCCACTACCAGGGCGGTTGCCGAGCCTTGCGTAACGGATTCAACCGAAGCCGCGACCACGCTGACGCCACCGAACAAGGTATTCGTCAAGGTGACTACGCCAACGGCGTTCGAAGTAAGTTTGGCAACGCCATTGCCGGCGCTGTACTGCGTCGACACTGCGCTGGAGAAATTGGTGGCGGTGAGGGCGTCGGTTGTGCCCAGGGCTACCGCAATGTTGCCCGCAGTAGCGGCTGCATTGCCCGGAAGCACGAATTCATAAGTCAGTGCGCCTGCTGTGACGGTGTCGCCTACGGCCAAGCCTACGCCGGCGGTCGTTGCCACGAGTGTGCCGTTGGTTGAGGTGCCGCCCAGCGAGGTTGCTGCTACGCCGTCGCCTGCCGCTGTTGACTTCGACAATGCCGTCGCGGTGATGATGGCGTCCGCGCCAGCACCGGTAATGGCCACATTCTTCAGGGTTCCGGCGGTCACGGCCAGTCCAAGAGCGGCTCTGACGTTAGTGGCTTGAGTGGCTGCGACTGCACTGATCTGGATGTTGGTGGCGCTGTTCGCTCCGGCACTGTAGGTGAAAGTCGTTCCTGCCACAGTCAATGTGTCGGTGGTTGCGGAGGTGGTGCCCGAGGTCAGTGTGACGACCTGGGCGACGCCGTTTGCAAACGTGAACTGGTTCACGCCTGCGACTTTCTGCGTACCTGACATTTCGAGGCCGGTTGCATTTTCCACACGGGTGGCGCCGGCATCACTGTTGTTCGTGGTGATGTCGATCGTCTTGCCCGTGTTCGAAGTCAGGGTCAAGGCGCCTGTGCCGCCGTTGACTGCTGCCGATACGCCGGTCTGGGCCGATGCGAGATTGATCGCGGCGGCTACGTTGGCGCCCTGGGTGGCGACGTTGCTGGAGCCAGATGCGGCGCCGATGACGATGCCGTTGATGACCAGGTCACCGGATTGCAGCGTCTGGTTGCGCAGCAGCGGGTTGGTGACGGCGCTGGCAATCGTGGTCAATCCCGTTGCGGTCACACCGGTTTGGTTGGTCACGCTGTTGATGGAAGTGGCCATTGCTTCGGCCGAACCGGAAGTCGAGATGCCGACGTCGATGCCATTCACGGTCAATTGACCGGATGTGAGCGCAGTGCCGCTTACGGCAGCTACGCTGTTGCTAGCGACTTGGTAAGAGCCGAGTGCGCTGGTCTGGCCGTTGCCGATGCTGGCGGAGATGGTCTGGTTGGCGTTGGCGCCGACCTGGAACTGGGCAGTGTTGAAGGTGCCGTCCAGAATGTTCTGGCCGTTAAACTGGGTCGTGGTTGCGACGCGCTGGATTTCCGCAAGCAATTGCTGCGCTTCGGCGTTCAGGGATGCGCGGTCGGTGGACACGTTTGAAGCGTTGGCTGACTGGACGGCCAGTTCGCGCAAACGCTGCAACGAAGAGGTAGAGGAGGCGAGTGCGCCTTCCGCGGTTTGTGCCAGGGAAGTACCGTCGTTCGCATTGCGGATCGCCTGGTTCAGGCCGTTGATCTGCGAAGTCATCCGGTCGGAAATCGCCAGTCCTGCTGCGTCGTCCTTGGCGCTGTTGATCCGCAGGCCTGACGACAGGCGCTGCAACGAGGTGGACAAAGCGGACTGTGAATTGCCAAGATTACGCTGCGCATTCAGCGACGCTATGTTTGTGTTGATTACTGAAGCCATTTTGTTTCTCCTAGTCCGAAAGTTTAGACGGACAGGGCCCCGTGTTTGCCTGGGTTGCCGTCAACATTGGCCCGCCTCCGAGAGAAGCAGAAAAACCGCCGTTGCTCTGATATCGGTCGGTGAGAATGGAACTTTAGGGGTGGAGCAGAATTTCAGGGGCGATACCGGATCACAGCAGAATCCGGCCCCGCGCCGCCCTCGAGCATCATGGGCGGGTTCGAACTTGACGACCGGCCGGGTCAGCCGGCAGTAGCGATCATGATCCGGTTTTTGCCGGATCGTTTTCCGACATAGAGCGCGTCATCGAGGCGCTTCGTCAGCCTTTCCTGGGTCTCGCCGAACGTGCGCATGGCAATGCTGCCCGTAAAGGTGACCGGTATGCGTTGGCCTGCGCAAACGACAACGTTGTCCGCGATGGCTTTCAGCAGGCGATTGAGCGCTGCGAAAGCCGCCTGCTCGTTGGTGTCCGGCAACAGCACTTTGAATTCTTCGCCGCCGATGCGCGCCAGCAGGTCGCTTGGCCGCAGGGTGGAGCGCATGACCTTGGCGAACTGTGCCAGGACAGCGTCGCCGGTCGGGTGCCCGTAGGAGTCGTTGATCTGTTTGAAATTGTCGATATCGATCAGGGCGACACAAAACGGCGAACCGTGGCGGTCGCTGCGGGCTGCTTCGGCGGCGAAGCCCGATGTCAACCCGCGGCGATTGAACAGCGCGGTGAGCGGGTCGGTGTTGGTCAGTTCGATGGCCTTGGTCAATTCTGCCTTCAGTGCCTCGATTTCCTGTTCCGCGCGCAGGATCTTGTCTTCGGCTGCGGCGAGCGCCCCGGTCTTGTGCAGCGAGCGTGTCTCGCTGAGCGCTTCGTCGAGAATGCTGATGATCTGTTCTACGCTGGGTGTGGCGCGGATGCGTTTGGCAAAGGCTTCGATGCGCTGGTAGTAGCCGCCGGATTCCGCCGGCACAGCGGACGGATACGCAGACGGCAGGACGCTCCCAGCCTTGGATTTGGTCAGTCGCCGCAATGTATTGGCGTTGGCAGCCATGATTTCTCCTGTTTCCCAAGAACCCGATAGTGACGAACCGTCCGGACAGCAGGGACGATGGGTGCCACTTTAGCGGCTTACTCGCATGGGCGATGTCGGGAGAAGAAGGGTGAAAAGCCTGTATATCGGTGAATTGCACATACTGGTGATCGTCGCGGGCGGCTTGGTCGTGCGAAGCTGTCAGGCTTCTGCCTTGGAGACGCGGTTCTTGCCGGAGCCCTTGGCCTGGTAGAGCGCGCGGTCGGCCCTGGACACGGCGGGTTCGAGTTCTTCGCCGGCGGCGCGCTCGGAAACCCCGCAGCTAAAGGTAATCAGCAGTTTCTTGTTGCCATGCAGGAAAAAGCGCTTGGTCAATTCGCGTTGCAGGCGCGTCATCACGTCGATTGCCGAGGAAACGTCGGAATCGGGCAGCAGGATCAGGAATTCCTCGCCGCCGTAGCGCGCCAGCACGTCTGCAGGGCGCAGATGATCCCTGATAACCCTCACGATATGCACCAGCGCCTCGTCGCCAGCCTGATGGCCGAGCGCATCGTTGAGGCCTTTGAAGTTGTCGATGTCGATCAGCGCAGTGCACATCGGCGAGCCTTGGCGGTCCGCGCGGGCAGCCTCGCGCTTGAATGCCTCTTCGAGGCCGTGCCGATTGAGTGTGCCGGTCAGCTTGTCCTCGCGTGCCGTCGCACTCAGGTTCTTGAGTTCGCTTTCCATCTGCTGGATGCGAAGGTCGGCGGCCCTGACAT
Organism: uncultured Bordetella sp.; assembly: GCA_964402495.1. Classification (GTDB taxonomy): domain Bacteria; phylum Pseudomonadota; class Gammaproteobacteria; order Burkholderiales; family JACQAP01; genus JACQAP01. The sequence continues at coordinate 6,104 of CAYODB010000088.1, read as the reverse complement.
GCTCCCGGGCCGTGGTCAGCGCGACGCGCGAGTTCTCGGTGACTTCCTTCATGGCCGTGGTGTCGCGGATCAGATCGCGGATGACTGCGTTGATCGACGCGATGTCGTGCGTGTTCTGCAAGGTCTCCGAATGCGCTTCCAGTTTCTGCTGGTATTCGTCGGTGTGTATCGACGTTTCGGCAAGGCGTTCGATGAAATTCTGCAGCAACGCCTTGAGGCTGGCCTTGGCTTCCTCGACCGATCGCTTGAGCGCGCCTTGCTTGAGCATCAACTCCTTGATCGCCTGCTCTGCCTGATTGATGACTTCCAGCGTGAGCGGGCGGTCCAGCACCGCCCTGACGATGGCGACCTGGTCGCGGATCCAGTGATCGCCTTCCACCAGTTGCTCGAAGTTGTCGATCAGCAGCCGCAGCAGGCCCAGAAGCGCTTCACGCATCCGGCCATCGCCGCCGGCCTGCAGTTCGATCCGCTGGGTGAAATCGCGCAGATCGCCGCTCAGCTGCCCCAATAACAATGGAGTGGATGCCTGGCGGGCGCGCGCGGCGAGCGCACGTGCCTCCAGTGCCAGTTCGGGCGCATGGCGCAGCAGTCCCGGTAGTGCTGTCTCCAGCGTCGTGACCAGGCATTCGCCCAACGAACCGATTGCGTCGGTCGGGGCGTTGGACACGGCTGTGCTGGACACGGCTGTGCTGGATACGGTTGCCTGGTTCGGCACGTCGGCTAACTGCAGCGACTTCGATGGCCCGCTTCGCATCCAGTCCGCGTTCAGCCCCTCGAGCCGCGTCAATAAACCTGTGCTGTCCGCGGTCCCGGCAAGGAGCGCATCGAGCGACTGCCTTTTTTTGGCGCGGGTCCAGCCGGCATTGCTAGTATGCAACCCATTGATCAGTTCCTTGAGCAGGCGAGCGGACGGTTGGGTGGCGGGGGCATCGGCATTGCCGCCTTTCGACGTGGCAAGCGCGAGGATCGCCGCGCGGGCGCTGTTCCAGTCCCGGCGTGCGAGCGCCTGTTCCAGCGCTCTGCGCGTGGTGAGTCCGCTGCTGGCTTCGGGCAGGGACTTGATGAATTCGGCGAGCTTGCGGTCGAGCGGTTCGTCGGTGGTCTTGCCGGATTGGTCGGCGATGCTGTTGTAGATTTGGCGAAAGTTTTCGGGAGTCGGCGCCAAGCGTCCGGACGCGAGCTTGCTCAGCGTCTCGCGCGCGATCTCGATCGGGCTCAAGGTGGTGGCGGGTCCTGTGGCGGGATCCGTGCTTGGATTCATCCTGGTTCCCCCCTTGTTCTCGGGCGCCCGCGATTAAGAGATTTGCGTGGGCGCAAACCTGTCGATGCGCGAAACGGGCATGCGCGCGCAGTTACCGGCAGTATCGGCGGCGCGCGGCCTCAACTTGAGGACAATGAAAACTTTCGCAACATAAACGAAGGGCAGGATGCAAATCCCTGGTAGAAATCCCACGGTTATTCGATCAGACCGTTCTTCAAGGCGTAGAGCGCAATTTCGGCATTGTTCTTCAACTTCATCTTCAGCAGCAGCCGGGTGCGGTACACGCTGACTGTTTTCGGACTGATCGACAGCGATTCGGCGATTTCGGTCAGGGATTTCCCGCCTGCCAGCATGCGCAGCGTGTCGAATTCCCGGTCGGACAGCAGTTCGTGCGGGCGCTTCTCGCTGCTTTCCCCCAGGGATCGCGCGAGTTCCTCGGCAAGGTCCGGACTGATGTAACGCCGGCCGGCCACGACCTGGCGTATGGCTGCCACGAGTTGCTCGTGCGCGCTCTTCTTGTTGACGTAGCCCGAAGCCTTGGCCTTGAGCGCCCGCACCCCAAATTCGTCCTCCGCATGCATACTCAGCATGATGACCGGCAAGCCGGGCTTGCAGCGCTTGATTTGTTTCAGTGTTTCGACGCCATTCTTGTCGGGCAGCGAGATGTCGAGCAACACCAGGTCGTAGGTGTTTTCGCGCAATAACCGCATGGCCTCCGCGCTGGAGCCGGCTTCGGCCGCCACTTCGATGTCGCTGGTCTCCGAAACGATCTGGCGAAGGCCGCGGCGCACAATTTCGTGATCGTCCACGATGAGCAGGCGGATCATGTTCGGTATGGGAATACGTCCTGACGAGTGGTTACGGGCGTCGGTCCGGCGCCCGTTTACTGGGATTCCGCGGCGCGAGAAGGCCGCTTGGCAGGCAGGCTGACTCGCACTAGGGTACCTGCCCCGGGCGCACCCGATATGTCGATGTTACCACCCAGGAAGTCGGCGCGTTCGCGCATGCTGCGAATGCCGTAGGAGCCGGCCTTGTGGACGTCGAAATCCGGGTCGATGCCGCCACCGTCGTCGGTCACGGTGAGCACGACGGTGGTGCCGTCATCCTCTAGCGAAATGTCGACGTGCGTCGCGCGGGCATGCTTGGCGATATTGGTCAGCGTCTCCTGGAAGATGCGGAACAGTGCCGTGGCAAACTCCGGGTCGACCGCGATGTCCTCGCGCGAGCAGACGAAATCGCAAGGGATGCCCATGCGCTTCCTGAACTCCTTTACCTGCCATTCGATGGCGGCCGCCACGCCGTAGTCGAGCACCAGCGGACGCAGGCTGCGCGATATCCGGCCCGTCGCTTCAATGGCCGAATCGAGCAGCGCCTGCATTGCGTCCACCTTTTCGACCAGCTTCACCAGCTCCGGCTTCAGGCGGGCGCGCAGCCAGGCCAGGTCGATTTTTGCCGCCGTCATCGTGCCGCCCAGATCGTCTTGGATTTCCCGGGCGATGTGGCCCCGCTCCTTTTCCTTGACGTGCTCGATGTGCGAAGCCAACTGGCGCAGTTGCAATTGCTGCGCTTCGATTGCTCTCTGGGTAAGCTTGCTCTCGGTAATGTTCGAAATAATGCCGTCCGAGACCACGACGCCGGAAGACATTCTGCGCACGTTGGCGCGCAGGTTCACCCACTTTGTCTCCCGGCCATCGGTGCCGACCCGGATGCGTCCCTCCCAGTTGCGCGGCGTCAGTTGCTTGGCTGACTGGGTGCGCGCTTGCACGAAGCTGTTGCGGTCTTCCGGCACGATCATATCGATGATCAATTCCGGATGGCTCATCAGCCGCTCAGCGGTGACGCCGAGCACGAGATGGCTGCCTTCGCTCACATAGGCAAGATCGGCGCTGCCATCTTCATAGAGCAGATCCTGGAACACGACACCGGGCAGATTCGCCGCGATGGCCTGGAAGCGGGTCTCGCTTTCCTTGAACGCGGCGACTGTTGCCTCGTACAACTCGCGCACGTTGCGTTCAACGACGGGCACCAGCCGGTGCAGCGCCAGTTTCGTCACGACTTCGGTCGCGCCAGCCTCGATCACCTTGGACGCCGACTCGGCGTCGGCTGCGTCCGTGGCGACGATCATCGGCAGCTTTGCGCCGAGAGTGCTGAGAATTGCGAGCGCTTCGATGGCGCCGAAGGCAGGCAGATTGAGGTCAGATAGCACAACATTCCAGTCTTCCCCGAGCAAAGCGCCCCGCATCTGGTCAGCGGTTTCCACGCGCCGGCTGATCACCGAGAATCCGCCGGCTGCGAGCGCGGCAAGTATCGCCTGCGCTTCCTGGTCGGAATTCTGCACGAGCAAAGCGCGAATCACGCGTTCTTTCATCACTTGGGTCCTGTTCGTGGAAATGGCCCGGCGCCTGACTTGCGAAACCCCTGGTCCCGGAAGGTTGCACGGCGGCACTGCGAATGCCCGACCGTTCGACCGCTACTCGTTATATTTTACGCAGAAAAGTGATTGACGGGCAGGCCCCGTTTGCCGGCGTCGGACCGGGGCGTTGCGCAACCGCTAAAGCTAGAGGGCACCGGGTCCGTAATAGTCCATGCAAAAGACGAATGCCCGCCACAGTCCATCACCGCGTGTTCCCGTATGGGTAAGGAAAGATTCATGGCGTCAGAAGAAGAAGCTTGCGAACCGCCTGCCCACGCCGAACTCTGGGGCGGGCTGGATCGCGACCTTGAACGCCTGCAGGGTGTGCTGGATCACGCGGCTGAACAACTGGGCCATTCTTTTACGAGCTTGAGTAACAGCGTGAATTCCGATCTTGCCGCGGACCCGTTGCGCGCACGGTTTCGCGATGAGGTCGGCAACGTCATCACCAGCCTTCAGTTTCACGACGCTGCCTCGCAAATGATCATGAACATGCGCGCTAGGGCGATATTGCTCGAGGCAGCCGCATTGACGGGCACGCCGGGCGAAATGCTGGAAGTGCGTTCGCGCCTGCTTGAAGAGGCGCTGCATCTTTCGAACGGACGTCCGGCCGCGCATAGCGATCGCAACGGCGAAGTCGAACTGTTTTAGCAACAACCGGCCATAGAGTTAGAGAAACCCGAGGAGCGGACATGGGCAAGAAGATATTAGCGGTGGACGATTCGCAGACAATGCGGCAAATGGTCTGCTACACGCTCAGAGGGGCGGGATACGAAGTCATCGAGGCCGAGGACGGCGTGGATGCTCTGGGCAAGGCGGAGAAGGAACTGTTCCATATGGTGCTGATAGACCACAACATGCCGCGCATGGACGGGCTGACCCTCGTGAGCCACCTGCGCGTCATGCCGGCCTACAAGTCGGTGCCGATCGTGTTCCTGACGACGGAGTCGAGCGACGCGATCAAGGTTCAGGGCCGCGCCGCGGGCGCGACCGGCTGGATGGTGAAGCCTTTCGATCCGGAACGGTTGCTGGAAGTCGTGAAGAAAGTAATCGGCTAGGACCCGGACTGGATATCCCGCGGCCGGCAAGCCGCCGGGTGAACCGGGGAATTGAGGGTGATTTGCAGTGCTGTTCCAGACTGGGGCCCGTGCTCTGACCGGATAGACTGAAATCCAATGAATTGAATGCGCGAGGTGAAGCCGTGAGTGTAGACATGACCCAGTTCTACGGAGTCTTCTTCGAGGAGGCTGCGGAGCTGTTGGCCGATATGGAGAGCCTTCTTCTCAAAATCGACCCGGATGCCCCCGATCCCGAGGGGCTGGACGCCATCTTCCGCGCGGCGCACTCGGTCAAGGGTGGCGCAGCCACGTTCGGCTTCACGGACATGACCGAAGTGACCCACATCCTCGAGTCGATGCTCGACAGGGTGCGCAAGGGCGAGCTGCAGCTCAGCGACCAGATGATCGACGCATCCCTGAAGGCCGGCGACGTGATCAAGTCGCAGATGGGCGGTCATCGCGATCAGAGCGCAACCGATCCGCAGGCCGCCGCCACGGTCTGTGCGTTACTCAAGAAGCTTGCTGACGATAAATCACCGGCGCCTGCGCCGGTCGTGGCGCACACGCCGGTGCCGCCGGCTGCTGTTGCCGTGCAGGCGCAGCCAGAAAGCCTTCCAATTGCGAGCGCATCAGTTGTTTACCGGATCGAATTCAGCCTGGCCGGCACTGCGTCCTCAAACAAGGCGCTGCTGGACAATCTATTCGCGGATCTGCGCAGCAAGGGAAACCTCGACGTGCTGGCCGAGCCGGCCGACGGGAATACCGTGCCCGCTGCGTATGTGATTCAGTTGGCGAGCGAAGTGTCCGAAGAAGATATCTGGGAAAGTCTCGCCTTTGTGGTGGATCCTGCTGCGTTGAAAATCGAGGCGTTGCCGGCACCCACCGCCCCCGCCGAAGATCAATCTCCGGCTGCTGTGCCGCTCGCGGAGTCTGACGCGGGATTCGGATTCTTCGAACCTTTGTATGATGCGCTGGTGCCACAGGCGAGCACCACCAAGGCGCCGACCGCACCCGGAGCGGTTCCGGTCCCGGCCGATATTCCCAATGCCCATATTCCTGCGAAGGTGGAGAAGGGCGCGGCCGCCGGTGCCGAGGCTTCGACGATCCGCGTCGGCGTCGAAAAAGTCGATGAGCTCATCAATCTGGTGGGCGAACTGGTGATTACCCAGGCAATGCTCGCGCAGACTGCTTCACGCGTCGATCCGGTGTTGTACGAGTCCCTGATGAACGGGCTGGCGACGCTCGAGCGCAACACGCGCGACCTGCAGGAATCAGTGATGTCGATCCGCATGATGCCGATCTCGTTTGTCTTTAGCCGTTTTTCGCGCGTGGTGCGCGACCTCGCGGCAAAGCTGAACAAGCAGGTGGAATT
>CAYODB010000087.1:0-14801 GCA_964402495.1 uncultured Bordetella sp. | reverse complement strand
GGTGGTTTCCTTGGCCCGGCGCCGAAAGCGCCGGGCTTTTCTTCGACCCAATATTATTCCGGATGGGACAAGAACAGGTATCCCGGATGCCTATTCGTGATGGCCACTGCGGGCGATCGACCACAGCAGCCAGATGCCGCTGACGACGGCGCCCAGGAATCCAAGCAGTCCAAACAGCGGCAGGCCGAGCCAGGTGGATTCGGTCTTGACGGTCATCACGATGGAAGAGCCGATGATCAGCGCCGCGGTCACGATGCCCATCGTCAGGCGGCTTGCCGACCGGTCCATGCGCTCGAATGCCCGGTCCAGTTTCGTGACGTCCACATGCACAGTGATGGCGCCGCGATCCATCGCTTTGAGCAACCGCCGCAGATCCCCCGGCAGGCTTGCTGCAAGGACTGCAGTTTCCCGAAGGGTTTTCATGCCCATCCGGGCCAGCGCGCGGGGCGAACGCCGCTTGCGGCCGATGCGCTCCAGGAAAGGCCGTGCTTCGCTGACCATGTCGAAGGCCGGGTCGAGCATGCGGCCGAGCCCCTCCAGGGAGATGGCGGCCTTGAACAACAGGGCAAGGTCGGGGGGCAGGGTCAGCCCGTGTTCGCGCATCAGTGCCGCGAGGTCCCCGAGCAGCCGGCCGACTTCGATCTGCGCCAGGGGAAGGCCGTGGAATTCATCCATGAAGGCCTCCAGGTCCATGCACAGGCTGTCCATGTCGACTTGCGCGCTACCCGCCCAATCCACCAGCAACTCGCCCGCCTGCGCGGAATCGCGCAAGGCGATGCTGTAGAGCAGATCGGCGAGCTGGTCGCGCCGCTCCCGGGAAAGCCGGCCGATCATGCCGAAGTCGATGAACGCAAGCCGGTTGCCTGGCAGATAGAACACATTGCCCGGATGCGGATCGGCATGAAAGAAGCCGTCTTCGAGCACCATCTTCAGTACGGCATGGGCCCCGTGCCGTGCCAGGCTTTGCCGGTCCAGGCCGGCGTCGTCGACGGCACCCAGGTCCCTGCCCGCGATGCCGTCGACATAGCCCTGCACGTTCAGACGCTGCTTCGTCCACTCCCAGTAAACTTCCGGTATCACGATGTTTTCGTCGGCCGCGAGATTGGACGCGATGCGCTCGGCGTTACGGCACTCGGTCCTCAGGTCGAGTTCCCTGCGCAGCGATATGGCGAACTGGCGCACCAGGGCACGCGGCTGAAAGCGCTGCAATGCCGGCCATTCGCGTTCGGCCAGCCCCGCCAGCCTGTTCAGCAAGCGCAGATCGGCGTCGATGACGGCATCGATCCCGGGGCGACGGATTTTCAGGACCACTGCGGTGCCGTCGCGGAGCCGGGCGCGATGCACCTGGGCGATGGATCCGGCGGCAAGCGGCACCGTGTCCAGTTCCGCGAACACGCTTTCGGGGGAGGCTCCGAGGTCTTCGGCAAGCTGCGGTCGGACCGACTCGAAAGGCACGCCGGCTGCACGATCCTGAAGCTTTTCGAATTCCGCGATCCATTCGGGCGCGAACAGATCGACGCGAGTGGAGAGGATCTGGCCCAGCTTGACGAAGGTGGGCCCCATCTCTTCGAGTGCAAGCCTTACGCGTTCCGGGCCGCTCAGGGCGGCCGCCGAACGGTCCTGGCGCCAGTGAAGCGCCTTGCCAGCGCTTTCGAGAACGCGCGCGATGCCAGTGCGGCGCGCCAGGTCGCCGAACCCGTGGCGGACCAGGATCGAACCAATCTGGTACAGGCGACCGACGTCGCGCGCCGCGTCAATGGTTTCCAGGACCATGGCGGGACGTCCCTATTTGACCAGGGTGACGGGGATCGGCGACAGGTGAACGGCCTGATACGCCGCCGAACCCAGCATGAGTCCGGCCATCGGCCCCTGGCCGCGGCTGCCCATGACGATCCGGCTGCAGTTGCGCGTCGCCGCCACCTGCATCAGTTTATCCATCACGTAACCGGCGAGGATGTGCTTGCTGAACTTCACGCCCGCCGATTCCAGTATGGCCCGCGCCTCGAACAGGGCCTTTGCCCCCTCCTGCTGGTAGTAGAACTCGAGTTTTTCCTGCGTAATGAACTCCTGCAGGTAACCCGGGGGGATCGGCCCCACGACGTTGAGCAATTCGACTTCGAGCGGTATTCCGGTTTCGCGCAGGCGGCAGACATATTGCGTGGCACGCACGGAATGCCGGGAACCGTCGACGGCCAGCAGAATGCGATGCACGTCCCGGGATGGGCCTGGAATGGATGCCGCGACGTGGGAAGCGGCGCGTACGATGGTGACTGGAACGTCAGACTGCTGCAGGACTCTGCTGGCGACGGAACCGACTACCAGACCCTTCCAGTGTCCGAGGCCCCGGCTTCCCATCACGATTTCATCAGCCAGCTCTTCGGTAGCGATACGACTGATGGTCTGGGCGGGTTCTCCGGGTTCGCTGCGCCAGGTGAAGGGGATGCCCGCATCCTTGAGTACGTTGCGGGCAGTTTCGACGGTCTCCATTTCATGGCCGGAATGGCCCGCGGCTGCGGGCTGCCCGGCCGGCGGCGTGCGCACATGCAAGATTGTCACCATGCCCGGACCGAGCATGCGGGCGTAAGCGGCAAGATATTGCGCCGCGTATTCCGCAGAGGGCGAACCGTCGACTGCGAGCAGGATCTTGTGCGCGTGGGGGGAGGTATTCATTGAAGAGCGCTTTCTTTCAGTTTCCGCGCGGGTCCGGATAGCAGCTTTGGCCGACGAGCCGGCGCAGTCCGGGAATGTCGATGATACGCACGTGTTTCTGCTGGACCGCGATCAGTCCGGATTCCTGGAACCGGGAGAATACGCGGCTGACGGTTTCCAGCTTGAGTCCCAGGTAGCTGCCGATCTCTTCGCGGGTCATGCGCAGGTAGAACTCGGAATGCGAATAGCCGCGCACGGTGAAGCGCTGCGAGAGGTTCAGCAGGAATACGGCCAGGCGCTCTTCGGCGCGCATCGAACCCAGGAGCATCATGACGCCATGGTCGCGGACGATCTCGCGCGCCAGCACGGCATGCAGGTGGCGCTGGAGGGGACGCACCTCGTGCGACATTTCCTCGATCAGCGAGAAGGGCATGATGCAGATTTCGCTGTCTTCCAGCGCGGTGGCCGTTGCGTTATAAGTGCCCGAGCCGATGCCCTCCATGCCGAGGAGTTCGCCGCCCATGAAGAAACCGGTGACCTGTTCGCGGCCTTCGTTGTCTATGACGCTGGATTTGAAGAATCCGGTGCGAATGGCATAGATCGATCCGAATGCATCACCGGTATTGAAAAGGGCGTCGCCACGCTTGACGCGCCGCCGTGCGTGCACGATTTTCTCGGCGCGCGCCAGGTCTTCGGGGCAAAGGCCGCTGGTCAGGCAGAGTTCCCTGAGGTTGCACGTCGAACAGCTCACCGGGCGGATGCTTTGATCCATTTTTTTCTCGATTGCCATGGAAACGATGCGTGGGGCAAGCTTGGTGACAGTGGCTGTATTTATGGCCATCTCCTCGGTCAATGCGTCAGGGTGGTGTATTGCGCCGCACTCCGGGCGAGTACGGCCCGTAATTGCTCCATTTGTGTGGATTTGTCGTAGAACGCCGATGCGCCGAGCTTTGCGGCAAGGCGCCGGTAGGGTTCCAGCACGAGATTGCTCAGCACGTAGATGGGTATGTCGGGATGGCTGCCGTGCAGGGCTCGAATCACGTCGAACCCGCGGCCTTCGGAAATCCCGATGTCCAGGATCACCGCGTCGGGCCGGGTTGTGCGAATCCCGCCCAGGGCCTCGTCGACGGTGCCGGCGGTCCCCGCGCAGCGCGCGCCTGCGATGGATCCGACCAGTTCCTCGAGGCGCTCGCGCACGTCGCTTGATCCTTCCACGATGAAAACTTCCAGGGCTGCGGGATGGGAGGCGAGTTGTTCCTCAATGTTCATGCCGCCAGTTTCGCGGCGACAGGCCCCCCCGACTATCAGCGTGCGCTGATTGTGCTCATGGGAAATACGGTGATTTTGGGGTAGGAATATTCCTACCCGCCGGATCAGGAATCCGGACGGTTGTCGAGCAGGTCGTGCTGCAGGGCGTAACGGACGAGTTCGGCAGAATTCTCGAGGTTCATTTTCTCGAGGATCCGGGTCTTGTGGGTGCTGACTGTCTTGACCGACAGATGCAACTGGTGCCCAATTTCAGTCGGTCCCACGCCGGTGCACAGCAGGCGGAAGATCTCGAATTCTCTATCGGAAAGCTGCTCATGCGGCAACTGGTTGCTGCTGGCGCGGCTCTCGACCAGGCTTGTAGCCGCAGCATCGGTCAGGTACACGCCGCCAGCAGCGATTTTCCGGATGGCGCTGACCAGCTCCGCGGTGGCGCTGTCCTTGGTCAGGTAGCCGGAAGCACCGGCTTTCAGGGCGCGCGCGGCGTACTGACGTTCCCCGTGCATCGAAAGGACCAGCATTCGAAGCTTCGGGCGCTCCAGCTTCAGGCGCTTGATCAGGTTGATGCCGGACAGCCCCGGCATGGACATGTCGAGCAGGACGAGGTCGAAGTCGGACCGCTTGATCAGCGCGAGTGCTTCATCGCCCGTCGAGGCTTCGGCAGCGACCTCGATGCCCTCCGCAGCGGCGAGCAGCTGCTTGAGGCCTTCCCGCACCAACTGGTGGTCATCTGCAACCAGCACATGGATCATGGGCGTCCCGTGACGAGGTGATCGGCCAAGGGCACGCGCACGCTCACGCGTGTTCCGCCACGGGCCGGGCTCGAAACTTCGAGCGAACCGCCAATGTGGAATACCCGCTCCCGCATGCCTTTCAGTCCCAGCGAACTCGACTTGGCCATGTCTCCCGGCGCCACGCCGCGGCCATTGTCCTCTACCTCGAGGCGAATGCCGTCCGTATCGATCCTGAGCAGCACCCACGCTTGCGTCGCGTCCGCGTGGCGGGCGATATTGGTGAGCGATTCCTGCAACGCCCGGTACACTGTATTGGCCACGTTGCGCTCGAAATCCTCGGTCTGGGTGCTGTTGACGATCTTGCATTCGCAATGAACGCTGGAGCGCTTCTCGAAGTCCTCCACCAGCCACGCCGCCGCGTCGGTCAGGCCCAGGTCGTCCAGCATCAGGGGGCGCAGGTCGGCGGCGATGCGCCGCACCGAAGTCACCGTCTGGTCGAGGGTTTCCCCCATCTTTTGTACTTTCATGGCGAGTGCCGCATCCGCGCCCGGAATCCGTTCCCGCACCCAGCCGAGATCCATTTTCATGGCCGTCAGCAACTGGCCGAGCTCGTCGTGAAGTTCGCGGGCAATGCGGGTCTTCTCCTCCTCGCGCGCTTCCAGGACCTGCGCCGACAGCCTGCTCAGTTCGAGCTGGCGCTCCTTGAGCTGGTCTTCGTATTGCTTTCGCAAGGTTATGTCCCGAAGGATCACGGTGTAGTAGCGGCGCTCGCCCTCGATGGCCTGGGAAATTGACGCCTCGATCGGAAATTCCTCGCCGTGATCGGCGCGCACCGCCCAAAGAGTGGTGACGTCGCCCATCCGGCGGCTGGTCACACCGGTGCGCCCGAACTGTTCGATGTGGCCGCGATGCGCATTGCGAAACCGGCTGGGCAGAAACCGCTCGAGCGAGCTGCCGAGCGCATCCTCCCGCCGGCAGCGGAATACCTGTTCCGCTGCCCGGTTGAACAATACGATCTGCTGATGATCGTCGACGGTGATGATCGCGTCCATGGCCGAATCGACAATTGCGGCCAGGCGGGCCTGCGAAGCGTCAAGCGCGTGGCGTATGAGGGATGTTTCCGCATCGGCGCGCGAAGCGAACTGCGCCACGCCGATAATGCTGGCGCCCAGCACCAGCAGGGCCACCGTGAGGTTGACGCCAAGGATCCATGGCGCGCTCTGGCCGAGGCTGGCAGCAGCAAGATTGAGTACGATGCTGGCCGTCACGGCTGCGCCGGCGGCAAGCATCCACGGCTTCAGCCAAGGGCGGTTGGGGTGTGACGGTCTGCCGGCTTTCATTCCCGGGCCAGGGTGCACTGCAGCCGGAACTGAACGCCGCCTTGCTTGACGCAGGTCAAGGTTCCGCAGTCGCTCTTGGGCATAGTGGTGCAATGAACAGCAGGGTGCAGGTCCGCGGGCATATTGACATGAACTATCCGTCCTCCGAACTGGTGATCGATCCGGTACTTATACGCAAATATGACGTGAGCGGACCACGCTACACCTCTTATCCTACCGTAGATCGTTTCGTGGAGGCTTTCGGCGAGTCGGCCTATCGGCATGCGCTTGCCAGCCGCAATATCGGCGGCATTACCCAACCGCTTTCCGTCTACGTCCACGTGCCGTTTTGCAGCAACGTATGCTTCTATTGTGCGTGCAACAAGGTCGTCACGCGCGACCAGGCCAAGGCGCAGCAATACGTGGAGTACCTGGCGAAGGAAATCGCCCTGACGGCCGGCACGACCGGCGGTGATCGCCGCATCATCCAGCTCCATCTGGGCGGCGGCACGCCGACGTTCCTGGACCGGGACCAGTTGCGCAGCCTCTGCGCCACTCTCGACATGCATTTCGAGCGTTCGCCGGACATGGAATGCTCGATCGAAGTCGATCCGCGCGAGACCGAACCGGGAACCATGGCTTTCCTTGCCGGACTGGGATTCAACCGCGTTTCCATCGGGGTACAGGATTTCGATCCCGAGGTGCAGGCCGCGGTCCATCGCGTCCAGCCGGAAGACCTGACGCGCCGGGTAATCGACGATGCTCGCGCGTCCGGATTTAAATCGGTCAATCTCGATCTGATCTACGGACTTCCGCGGCAGACGCTGGACAGTTTCAATACCACCCTCGACCAGGTGCTGGCGCTCGATCCCGACCGCATCGCGCTGTACAGCTACGCGCACCTGCCCCTCAAGTTCAAGCCGCAGCGCCGCATCGTCGAAGCGGAGTTACCCTCTGCGGAAGCCAAGCTGCAGATCCTCACGCTGGCGATCGGACGCCTGACGCGGGCCGGATACCTGTACATCGGGATGGACCATTTCGCCAAACCCCGTGACGACCTTGCCATCGCGCAGCGGCAGGGCAGGCTGCATCGAAATTTCATGGGCTATTCGACGCGACCCGAGTGCGACATGCTCGGCTTCGGCGTGTCCGCCATCGGCCGCGTCGGCGCCACTTACAGCCAGAACCTGAAGTCCCTTGAAGACTACTACGTGGCGCTGGACATGAACCGCCTGCCGGTCGGCGCGGGGCTGGTACTCACCAAGGACGACCTGTTGCGCCGCGCAATCATCCAGGTCCTCATGTGTCAGTTCCACCTGTCCATCGAGTCCATCGAGACCGCCTACCTCATCGACTTCCGGGAATATTTCTCGCGCGAGCTGGAGGACCTCAGGCGCCTGGAGGAAGACGGCCTTGTGGAATTGCAGCCGGATTGGATAGTGGTCTCGCCGACAGGGAGGCTGCTCGTTCGGATGATTTGCATGGCATTCGATCGATACCTGCGCGAGGGCCGCAGCATCGCCGGCTACTCGCGGGTGCTGTAAGCGCAAGATGCCCGAATCCACGTTTGCCGCGGTCTTTCTCGCCGGACTGTTCGGCGGCGGCCATTGCGCCGCGATGTGCGGCGGCGTGATCGGCGCATTGTCCGCGCAGGGCCGGTCCGCTTTCAGCCTGCAACTCGCCTACAACTTTGGCCGCATCGGCAGTTACATCGCAGCCGGCGGCGTGGCCGGCGCAATCGGCGGGCTGGCGCTCATGGAGAACATCCTGCCGTTGCAGATCGCCTTGTACGTACTCGCCAATTTCCTGCTGGTCCTGGTCGGACTTTACCTGGCTGGCTGGTCGAATGCCGTGATCCGCCTCGAGGGACCGGGCCGGTGGCTGTGGCGGCGGATCAGTCCGCTGACCGGCCGTTTCCTGCCAGCGGTCACGATTCCACGCTCGCTGGCGGTCGGCGGTATCTGGGGCTGGCTGCCTTGCGGACTGACCTATAGCGTGCTGACGATCGCACTGCTGAGCGGCAGTGGTATCAGCGGCGCGGGCCTGATGGCCGCGTTCGGGCTGGGCACGCTGCCCAATGTTCTGGCAGCCGGGCTACTGTTCCGTCGCTTGCGTCCATGGTTTCGGAATCGGCTCGGACGCTGGGTCGCGGGCGGCCTGGTGCTGGGATTCGGGGTGGCCGGCCTGGTGCATGCGGCGCGACTGGGCGACCAGTTGCGCCGGGGCGCCCTCTGCATGGTCTGATTCCATTGTTCGGGCGCTGCGCCCGGAACCCCTTCCGAAAGCCTGGTGCAAGGGCCCGCTGCTGCGGGCTTTCTTGTTTGCGATGCACAGGCGGCATTGATGGACGGAAGGGCCAAAATCGATAACAATCAGGCGCCGCATGGCTGGGCGAACAAAAAGAACAATCAAAAAAACGCAGCAAGAACAACCTAAAGAGGAGGAGATAACTTGGCCACGACCATTTCCCCGGAGTTCGAGAAAGCGACCTACGACAAGGTCGCCTGGAAACTGATCCCGTTGCTGTTTCTGTGCTACATCGTTGCCTTCCTGGACCGCGTGAACGTCGGCTTCGCCAAATTGCAGATGGCGCCCGACCTGCAGTTCACCGACGTGATCTACGGCTTCGGTGCCGGCATTTTCTTCATCGGCTATTTCATCTTCGAAGTGCCGAGCAACGTGATACTCGAAAAGGTCGGCGCAAGGGTCTGGATCGCGCGCATCATGATCACCTGGGGCATCATCTCCTCGGCGTTTATGTTCACCAATGACATCCACTGGGGCGTGGTCGCAACGACGTTCAATTGCACCGATGCCGAGTTTACTTTCTACTTCCTGCGTTTCCTGCTCGGCGTTGCCGAAGCAGGTTTCTTTCCCGGCATCATCCTCTACCTGACTTATTGGTTCCCGGGCGCTCGCCGCGCCAAGATGGTCGCGCTGTTCATGACCGCGATTGCAATCTCGAACGTTATCGGCTCGCCCGTGTCCGGTGCAATCATGCAGTACATGGACGGCGTCAACGGCTGGCGCGGCTGGCAGTGGCTGTTCCTGCTCGAGGGCATTCCCTCCGTGATCATTGGCATGCTGGTGATCGTGCTGCTGCCTAACGGTCCAAGGAGTGCCAAGTGGCTGACGCCGCAGCAACAGGAACTCATCGTGCAACGCATGAAGGAGGACGACGCGGGCAAGGATGAACTGGTGAAGCGCCACAGCTTCATGGACGCGTTCAAGGACGGGCGCGTCTGGGCACTTGCGGTGGTGTATTTCTGCGGAGTCGTGTGCTTCTATGCGGTGAGTTTCTGGATGCCCACCATCATCCAGGAGCTTGGCATCGACAAGACTGATTTCCTCAAGGTCGGACTGCTTAGCATGATTCCCTGGGGGCTTGCAGCCATAGCGATGGTGGTCTGGGCAGCGCACTCGGACCGCACGCAGGAACGCAGGTGGCACGCCGCCGGCGGCCTGATGGTCGGCGTAGTCGGACTGGTCCTGCTGGCGCTCGTCGGCCACGATCCGGTGATGTCCATCATCGCGCTGAGCCTGGTGACGGTCGGCATCCTGTCGTGGGTGGCAACGTTCTGGTCACTTCCGACCAGCTTCCTGTCGGGCACGGCCGCTGCGGCGGGCATTGCCTGGATCAACTCCGTGGGCAATCTCGGCGGACACTTCGGCCCCGATCTGATCGGGCGCATCCGCATGGCGACTGGCGGGTCGAGCCAGGCCGCCTTCATCACGCTGGCCATCGTGGGGGCGATCGGCGTCGTGATCATCCTGCTGCTGCCAAAGACGGAGCGCAAGACCGCCGCTCAGGCACGGACCTGACCGGCCCGACAGGTGTCGGCAAAGGCCCGCTTCGGCGGGCTTTTGTTTTTCCGGGACGGATGCGGACGCGGATGATTTTCGTTTCCCCGTGCCAGAGCCTGGAGCACGTAAACTCCAATGCCCGCAAGTCGTTATAGGCCGACTGCCGCCAATGTGAACCGCAACATGCTCGCACTGAAATCGATTGTGCCCGGATCCCCCTGCGAATGCGTCATGCAATGATGCGGACTGCGCGCGCGCCGAATTTCTACGTGTGGCATCTGGTCGCCGCGGTGTCGCTGGCGGCGCTGCTGCTTGCGCTGATCTACCTGGCGGATCTCGATCCGCTGGTCTCGGATCTTTTCTTCGACCGGGCGTCCGGCGTGTTTCCCCTGCGTGACAACTGGTTCCTGGAACATGTCGTCCATATCGGCTTCAGGGATGCCGTGGTCCTCCTGGCCCTGGGCGTGCTGCTGGCCTGGCTTGCTTCCTTTCGCCTGCCGGCCCTCGCGCCATACCGGCGCCTGCTGCTGTTCCTGTTGCTGTCGATGCTGATTGGTTCATCCGCGGTGGCGGGCTTGAAGGGCGTGACGGGCAAACATTGTCCCTACGACATGCGCGATTTCGGCGGCAGCGTGCCCTACAGGGAGTTGCTCGATCCGCTGCCGGCCGGCGCAGGCCCCGGCAGATGCTGGCCCGGCGGGCATGCCGCGTCGGGGTTCTGCCTGTTCGGCTTTTACTTCGCCTCGATCTGGCTGGGCCGGCGGCGCTGGGCCGCAGCCGCCCTGGCGGGCGCGCTGCTGCTGGGATTCGGCGTGGGCATGGCGAGGGTGGTGCAAGGCGCGCACTTCCTATCCCATAACGTATGGTCAGCGCTGATCTGCTGGCTGATTACCGTTGCACTCTATGAGGCCATGCTGCGGCAGCGCCAGCCCCCGCCGGCAGTGGATAGGCCCATGGTGCAAAGCTGATTGATATCAGGGGATAAATCTGTATAATCCCACCCTTCCTTGCCTCACCGGACCCGCATTCCGGGAGGCTTCCCGCCCGCTTCAACCGGGGCACAACCCACAAGGAGAACATTGAATGCGGCATTACGAGATCGTTTTCATCGTCCATCCCGACCAGAGCGAACAGGTCCCCGGGATGATCGAACGTTACCGCCAGATGGTCACATCGCGCAGCGGACGCATTCATCGGCTCGAAGACTGGGGCCGCCGGCAACTGGCATTCCCGATCCAGAAGGTGCACAAGGCCCACTATGTGCTCATGAACATCGAGTGCGATCAGGAAACCCTGACCGAACTTGAGCATGCCTACAAGTTCAATGACGCCGTCGTGCGCCACCTCATCGTGAACATGACGCGTGCGGTGACCGAGCCGTCCCCCATGATGAAGGAAGAGAAATCGCGCACCGTCGTCGGTGACGGCGCCCGGTCCGAATCTGCCCCCAGGGCGGAAGCGGAAAAGCCGGCCGCAACTGCGCCCACGCCAGTTGCGCCACAGGCGTCGCAGTTAGAGTCATCCGGTAGCGAGTGAACCGCAACCACGTTGTCCTGACGGGAAATCTGATCGAACGCAAGGAACTGCGCCATACGCCAGCGGGCCTGCCGGCCCTCAACTTCAGGATCGGCCACATGTCGGAACAGGTCGAAGCCGGAAAACCGAGGAGCGTGAGCCTGGAAATGGAAGGCGTCGCGCTGGGGCAGATGGCGGAACAACTGAACATTGCGCCGATCGGCAGGGAATACCGCTTCGAGGGTTTCCTGGCACTGCGAAGCAGGCTTTCAAGACAACCGGTATTGCACCTGAACAAATTTGACTTGAACGAGGACTGAGACATGCCACGATTTGGAGGAAGTAAGGGCAAGGACAAGGGCAAGGGCAAGGAACGCAGCAATCGCCCGCTGTTCCGGCGCCGCAAGTTCTGCCGCTTCACGGCCGAAGGCATCAAGGAAGTCGACTACAAGAACATCGAAATCCTGAAGGACTTCATCAACGAAAACGGCCGCATCATCCCGGCCCGCATCACCGGCACCAAGACGCGTTTCCAGCGCCAGTTGTCGGTCGCCATCAAGCGCGCGCGCTTCCTGGCACTGATGCCTTACACCGACCTGCACTGAGGATCACGCGACCATGCAAATCATACTGATGGAGAAAGTGCACAACCTCGGCCAGCTCGGCGACGTCGTCAAGGTTAAGGATGGTTTCGCGCGCAATTTCCTGATCCCGCAGGGCAAGGCCAGGCGCGCCACTGAAAAGGCGATCGCCGAGTTCCAGGGCCGCCGCATGGAACTGGAAGCGGTGCAGAACAAGCAGCTGGTGGAGGCGCAGGAGCGCGCTGGCAAGCTCGAAGGCCTGATGATCCAGATCACTCAGAAGGCCGGCGTGGACGGACGCCTGTTCGGCTCGGTGACCAACTACGACATCGCCGAGGCACTGAAGGTCCAGGGGCACGAAGTGAGCAAGGCGATGGTCCGGATGCCGCAGGGTCCCCTCAAGCAGGTAGGCGACGTGCATGTCACGCTCGACCTGCATGCGGACATCACCGCCACGATCACGGTATCGGTGCTGGGCGAGACCGTAAGCTAGACCGGCAAGCGTTTCACAAAAGGCCGCGACTCGTCGCGGCCTTTTCTTTTTGCACTTCACCGTCAGTGCGGTCACCACAGAGGCACAGAGGCTCAGAGAAAAACAGGAATGCCTGTGCCAGTGACCGCCACGCCTCCGAATGTGTAACCAATTGCGGGGAACTCAACATCAATTCTCATTGGTGTCCTTTGTGCGTTCTTCTCTGTGCCTCTGTGGTGAAATTCGCCTTAAGCTTTCGTTTCAAGCGGTTCTGGCGAGTAGTTCATACGGCGCAATTTTTCCTTTGCACCAGGCTTGCAGCTCTTATAGATTGAGGGCACGCGCCGTTCCGGCGCGGCGGAAAAAAACCCTCTAATAATCAGGCACCGATTTCATGGCGCAATCCGCTTTGCAGCGAATCCAGGACACACAGGTCGAGCTGATCAAGCTGCCGCCGCACTCGGTCGAAGCGGAGCAGTCGGTGCTGGGCGGCCTGTTGCTCGACAACACCGCCTGGGACAAAATCGCCGACCTGATCAGCGAATCCGATTTCTATCGCGGCGACCACCGCCTGATCTGGCGCCACATTTCGAAACTCATCGAACACTCGCGGCCGGCCGACGTCATCACGGTCTCCGAGAGCCTGGAAAGCACCAAGGAACTCGACAGCATCGGCGGGCTCGCTTACCTCGGCGCGCTGGCCCAGAACACGCCGAGCGCCGCCAACATCCGCCGCTATGGAGAAATTGTCCGCGAGCGCGCCGTGATGCGCAAGCTGGCCGAGGTGGGCACCGAGATCGCCGACGCGGCCTACAACCCGATGGGCAAGGAGGCCGGCCAACTGCTCGACGAGGCCGAGTCGAAAGTGTTCGCCATTTCCGAAGAGGGTGCGCGCGGCAAGCAGGGCTTCCTGGACATGCCGCCGCTGCTGACAAAAGTTGTCGAGCGCATCGACATGCTTTACAACCGCGACAATCCGTCGGACATCACCGGGGTCCCTACCGGATTCACGGACCTGGACAAGATGACTTCCGGCCTGCAGCCGGGCGACCTGGTGATCATTGCCGGCCGCCCCAGCATGGGCAAGACCTCGCTGGCCATCAACATGGCGGAGCATGTCGCGCTCGAAGCCGGATTACCGGTCGGCATCTTCTCCATGGAAATGGGTGCATCGCAACTGGTGATGCGCATGCTGGGCAGCGTCGGCAAGCTGGATCAGCACAAGGTGCGCACCGGCAGGCTTGCCGATGAAGACTGGCGTAAGCTGACCGACGCAGTGGGCCGCCTGAACGAGGCGCCGATCCACATCGACGAGACGGCGGCGCTCAATGCGCTGGAACTGCGCGCACGGGCGCGCCGCCTGCACCGCCAGTACGGCAGGCTTGGCCTGATCGTCGTCGACTATATCCAACTGATGTCCGCCAGCAGCCAGGGCGAGAATCGCGCCACGGAAATATCGGAAATATCGCGCTCCCTGAAAGCGCTGGCAAAGGAGTTGAGCGTGCCGGTGATCGCGCTGTCGCAACTCAACCGCAGCCTGGAGCAGCGGCCCAACAAGCGCCCGGTCATGTCTGACCTGCGCGAATCCGGCGCCATCGAGCAGGATGCGGACGTCATTCTGTTCATCTACCGAGACGAAGTTTACAACCCGGAGTCGGCCGAAAAGGGCACAGCCGAAGTCATCATCGGCAAGCAACGAAACGGCCCGATCGGGATGGTTCCCCTCGTGTTCCAGGGGGAATACACGCGCTTCGTCAATGCCGCCAATCCCGGGCGCTTCTAGGTCAACCCTTCACCGCAAAGGCGCAAAGGGCGCGAAGGAAGCGCAAAGAAAACCAGGAATAGCCGGCTGAAAAGTTATTGGCGCCGGGTGACGTGAATACCCGGTTTCCAGGACTCGTTAGTTTCTGCTTTCCTTTGCGCGGTTTTCTTCGCGTTCTTTGCGCCTTTGCGGTTCAGGACTAGACCGCCGAATTGTCGTTGGGGAAGTTGCGGCGAAATTCGCGCAGCGACTTCTCCAGTTCGGCATCCATTTTTTCCTGGCGGTAGATCGCCAGCAGCTTGATCCAGGAGTCGCGGTCCTTGGGATCCTTGACCACCTGGAACTGCAGCAGGCTGAGCGCGTTCTGCGTGCGGCCCAGCGCGATGAAGCGGTCAACGTCGGTGAACATCGAGCGCGTATTGTCCAGGGCCTGATCCATTTCGAAAGCGAGGTCCGAGGACACACCAGGCGCCGATTCGCTGCTTCCCTTGTCCTTGGGCCCGCTGTCGAGTTCGAGATCGACATTCGTCGCCGCTTCCATCATCTGTGTATCGAAGACGATGTCCGGCACTTCCGGCTTGGGCGTCCCGATGCCATTGCCGGTGTCGCGCATGGACGGCGGCGACGCAACAGGCGTTACCCGGGTCATCCTCGGCGGTGGCGTCGGCACGCGGTCCAGGTCGCGCATCTCGTCGGCAG
>CAYODB010000086.1:0-15000 GCA_964402495.1 uncultured Bordetella sp. | reverse complement strand
GTCGCGCGGCTTGAACTGGATCGTCGTCTCGAACATTTCCAGCGGCGCGGGATCGGTCGCGGTTTCCGCGCGGCCGGCCTTGCCGAACACGCTGGCGACTTCCGGCACGGTCTTGATCATGCGGTCGGTCTGCTGCAGCAGTTCCGCGACCTTGCCCACGCCGATGCCGGGCAGGGCGGAAGGCATGTAGAGCAGGTCGCCCTCGTCGAGCGGCGGCATGAACTCGCCGCCGAGCTTACTCATCGGCCAGACCGTGACCGCGGCGATCAGCACCGCCAGCAGCAGCGTGGTCTTCGGAAAACGCAGCACGCCATCGAGCACCGGGCGATAAAGCGCGATCAGTAGCCGGTTCAGCGGATTGCTGCGCTCGGCCGGGATGCGCCCCCGGATCAGGTAACCCATCAGCACCGGAATCAACGTTACGGCCAGACCGGCTGCGGCGGCCATGGTGTAGGTCTTGGTGAACGCCAGCGGAGAAAACAGCCGGCCTTCCTGCGCTTCCAGGGTGAACACCGGGATGAACGACAGCACGATGATCAGCAGCGAGAAGAACAGCGCCGGCCCGACTTCTGCCGCCGCATCGCCAATGACCCGCCAGTGCGCCTCGCCGCGCAGCCGTTCACCGGGATGCGCGTGATGCCAGGCCTCAATGTGCTTGTGTGCGTTCTCGATCATGACCACGGCCGCATCGACCATGGCGCCGACCGCGATCGCGATGCCGCCCAGCGACATGATGTTGGCGTTGACGCCCTGGTAGCGCATAACGATGAACGCCATCAGTACGCCCAGCGGCAGTGAGACGATGGCGACGAAGGCCGAACGCAGGTGGAACAGGAATAGCAGGCAGACGATCGCGACGACAATGAATTCCTCGATCAGCTTTTGCTGCAGGTTGTCGATCGCGCGCTTGATCAGGTTGGAGCGGTCGTAGGTCGGAATGATCTCGACGCCCGGCGGCAGGCCGGGCTTGAGCTTTTCCAGCTTGGTTTTGACGGCCTCGATCGTGGCCAGCGCATTCTTGCCTGAGCGCATGACGATCACGCCGCCGGCGACTTCGCCTTCGCCGTTCAGTTCCGCGATGCCGCGCCGCATTTCCGGGCCGATCTGGATATGCGCGACGTCGCCCAGGCGCACCGGCACGCCGGCATCGCTCGTCGTCAGCGGAATCTTGCGGAAATCCTCCAGCGATTGCAGATAGCCCGAAGCCCGCACCATGTATTCGGCCTCACCCAGCTCCAGCACGGAGCCGCCGGTTTCCTGGTTGGCGCGGCGCACGGCGTCGATGACTTTGCCGTGCGTGATGTTGTAGGCGCGCAGTTTGTCCGGCTGCAGCACGATCTGGTATTGGCGCACCATGCCGCCGATGCTGGCGACTTCCGCAACGTTCGCGACCGTCTTGAGTTCGAATTTCAGGAACCAGTCCTGTAGCGCGCGAAGTTGCGACAGATCCATGCGGCCACTTCGATCCACCAGCGCGTATTCATAGATCCAGCCCACGCCGGTGGCGTCCGGTCCGAGCGCGGCGCGCGCCTGCGGCGGCAGCCGCGATTGCACCTGGTTCAGGTATTCGAGCACGCGCGAGCGCGCCCAGTACAGATCGGTGCCGTCCTCGAACAGGATGTAAACGAAGGAATCGCCGAAGAACGAATAACCGCGCACCGTCTTCGCCCCCGGCACCGAGAGCATGGTCGTGGTCAGCGGATAGGTGACCTGGTTCTCCACGATCTGCGGCGCCTGTCCCGGGTACGTCGTGCGGATGATGACTTGCACGTCGGACAAATCGGGAATCGCGTCCAGCGGCGTTTTCGACAGCGACCAGATGCCCCACGCGGTGAGCATCAAGGTGGCAAGCAACACGAGGAAGCGGTTGGCGATCGACCAGCGGATCAGGTTCGCGATCATTGCTTCTTCGCCTTCATGTCGTCCATGCCGCCGCCACCGGCTTTGCCCTGCGCGGGGCCAGCCGGTGCGATTTTGGTGATCTGGAACATGCCGCCTTCGGCTTCATGGAACTCGAATGTCACGGTGTCGCCGACGGCGATGTTCTTCGGCAGTCCGCGCGGCGGCGGCACGAAGCCCATGGTCATCGGCCCCCATTGCAACGATGGGATCGGGCCGTGCGAGAGCATGATCGAGTCTTCGTCGATGCTCTCGACCTTGCCCTCGCCGCGATGCGTGGAGGCTGCGGCCTGTTCATGCTGAGCGGCGGGCATTTTCTCCATGCGCTGGGTCGTGCCCTTGAGGCTCGCTTCGGAGTCGATCAGGAACTGGCCGGAGACAACGACTTTCTGGCCGGCCTCGAGGCCCTTGCGGATTTCGGTCTGGCCATCGGCCTGCACGCCGACTTCGACATCGACCGAAGTGAAGCGGCCTTCGCCCTGCGCGACCATGATAACGGTGCGTTCGCCGGTCTGGATCAGCGCTTCGGTCGGCACCAGCAAGGCTTTCTGTTTTGCGCTCGGCGCGAAATTGATCGTCGCGAACATGCCGGGCACCAGACGGCCGCCCGGATTGGCGACTTCGATGCGCACCTTCAGCGTGCGAGTCGCGGTGGCGACCTCGGGCAGAATTGCGCTGACGCGGCCCTTGAAAACGGTACCCGGCAGAGCCGCCGTGCGCACCTCGACCGCATTGCCGGGGCGCACCAGGGCGGCGATGTTTTCGGGGACTTCGGCGTTGATCCAGACCGTGGAAAGCCCGTTGATGCGGAACAAGGCGGCGCCGGCCATGATGGTCATGCCTTCGCGTGCGTCGAGCTCCGTGACGACGCCGTTGATCGGCGCGCGGATGACCATGCGCGCGTGCACTTCGCCGGTCGATTCGACCAGACGGATCTGATTTTCGGTCATGCCGGCCAGGCGCATGCGCTGACGCGCGCCTTCCTGAAGCCCTTGCATGCGCTCGCCCAGCTCGGAGGCCGCAACGCGTTTTGCGGACAAATATTCTTCCTGCGCGGCGACCCATTCGGGCACATAGATTTCCGCCAGCGCCTGGTTCTTGCGCACGGCATCGAGCGGCGCGCGCACGTAGAGTTTTTCCAGGAACCCATTGCTGCGCGCCTGCACCAGCGCCACGTCGCGCTCGTTGTAGGCGACGCTGCCGACGGCTTCGATGGTCGGCGTCAGCGTGCCGAGCACGACTTGGGCCGTGCGCACGCCGAGATTCTGCTGCAGCCGCGGACTGATCTTGACGCTGCCCTCGTCACCGGCTTCATCGGCATAAACGGGCACGAGCTGCATGTCCATGAAGGGCGACTTGCCAGGCTTGTCGAATTTCTGGCCCGGCACCATCGGGTCGTGCCAGTACAGGACTTTGCGCCCCGTCACGTCCGTTTTCTGCTGCGCGCCATTGGAGGCGGTGCTCGCGGGTGCCGGTGCAGCCATGTTCATGCCGCGGTTCATGCCTAAGTGGTAGAGGCCGTAGCCGCCGGCGGCAAGCAGCGCCGCGCCGGCCAGTACGACAATTAGTGTGCGGGATTTCATTTCGACTCTCCGCTGCGCAGGGAAGGCCGGGAGGCGGCGTGCCCGATGTCATCGACCGGGATCAGGAAATTGAGCTGCGCCCAGAGCCGCGCCGTGTCCTGCTCGAGTTGCAGCGCCTGCAGGCGCAGATCGATTTCATTGCGCCGCGCCAGCAGCAGATCCGTCAGGCCGGCCTTGCCGCCCTTGAACGCCGTCAGCGCGGCGCGCGTGCGTTCGCGCGCGAGCGGAAGGATTTCGCGCTGGTACCGGCTCTGGCGTTCGCGGCCGTTTTCCCATTCGCGCAGCATCGTGTCCACTTCGGCGACGTGCGCGCGCAGCAAGTCATCGCGCTGCGCCCGCACCTGTTCGACCGTTGCCAGCCGCGCGCCGAGTTCGCGATCCTGGCGCGTGCGCTGGTTCCACTGCAGCGGCACGGAGAAGCCAAGCGACACCATGTTGGAGTAGGCAGGGCCGCGCACGGCATAGCTCAACTCCACGCTCCAGTCGGCCTTCTTGTCAGCCTGCGCGATGCGTGCGTCGGCGGTGGCGACTTCGATCTGGCGCGACAGCACCGCGACATCCGGATGATGGGCGAGATCCAGTTCCAGCGCGCTGGGGTCTAGCCGCACGGTCTCCATCGGCGGCTTGTCATCGAGCGGGGCGTCCGCAACATCCCCGACCCAGCGCGCGAGCCGAATGCGGGCGGTGGCAATGCGGCGGTTGAATTCGCTGGTGCGTTCTTCGAGCCCGGCCAGCACGCCTTGCGCGGCAAACAGGTCGGCCTGGCTGCCGCGCCCGGCGCGGTAGGCGCTTTCGGCAGCGATGATTTCGAGCTTGACCTCTTTGGCCTGCTCGACAAGTACCGTGGTCATGGCTTCTGCGTAGTAGCGATCGAGCCACGCCAGGGCCGTGTCGCGCTGGGTGGCGGCGATGATCGCGGTCTTTTCCGCGAGGGATTTCTGCGCTTCGCGCTCGTAGCGTTCCGCGCGTAAATGACGTTTGTCCGAGCGGACGATTTCCTGCGACAGGCCGACGCGCTGCTGGGTCATGAAATCGCGCGTCAGGCTGAATTGATCAGGCCCGTCCGCCGGCAGATTGTCGAGGCCGAGTTTGAGCACCGGATCGGGCAGTTGCCCGGCGGCAACCGCCATCTCGCGCGATGCGGAGACAGCGGCATCCTGCGCCGGGATCTGATAGGAGCGCTCAACCGCGCGGCGCTGCGCTTCGGCGAGTGTGAGCGGCGCATCGGCGGCGGACGCGATGCCGGACGCCAGCGTGCCGGCCAGCGCGAGCAGGGCGCCTGCATACGAAGGCTGCCGCGTCGCGCTGTAAGGAATTGAGGACGCTGCGCGCGTCGTAGCGCTGCGCGCAAGGATAACGAGGGCGGCAAGGGATGCCGCGAACAACAAGGCCAAGGATTGCATGATGCCTCCGCAAAGAAAACACGAACGACCGCTGATGCGGCAGATTCAGTGCTTGCGAAGGCTAAAGCTGGAAACTACAGAAACGGATCGATGGAGGTGGATCAGGGGAATGCGAGAGTGAGACCAAAGTCAGCGCGGGGCGGACAACGGCGTCGGGCGAAACCGGAACAGTGAGGCCCTGGATCCCGGGCATCGCCGCGACAGCGACCTGCACCTGTGCACTGCTCTGATCGCCGACCGTGCACTGTTGCAGGCAGGCGTTCTGGTTAACGGTCTTGCCACAATCGCCGTCGTGATCGGATTGCGTAAAAGCCATGGCTGGCGAATGTTCAGCCTCGACGCAGGCCTGCGAAACCCCGATCGCCTGGGCAAAAAGCATCCCCGCCGTGAGAAGGCGGCAGACTGCGCGGCGAATTGTGGGACGGCCAAGTATCACGAATGTCTCAACCTAAAGTTTAAAGACCCTGCTTCATTGTATGAGAAAAATAGTAGCACTGTCGAGCGCATAACAGCCTGGAGATACGTTCATGCACGGTTTCCGGATTCGGCAGTTTAGAACTGCGTCTGTAGCTCTTCTTGCCCGCCGGCCCGTCACAGGTCAATTCAACCCTGCGGACTTTCAGTCATTTGACTGCAATATTTCTCCAGATTCTCGGGCAGATGGTCCGGACAAATGCCGCACTGCTGATTGCCAGGTACGGCATATTCTATAAATCTCGGGTAGGGCAAATTGAGATTTGCCATGATTTCCCGGAACTGCTCCAGCGTGCGGTCCAGGCCGAGTCGCGGGTTTCGCTTCTTTTCCTGTGCAATGGAGGAAACGCGCCGCTCCTGATAGTCATGGCCCGGATAGACGAGCGTGTCGTCCGGCAAAGTAAACAGTTTTTCGGTGACGCTTTTATACAAAGCCGCCGCATCGCCATTCTGGAAGTCGGTGCGTCCACAGCCTTCGATCAGCAACGCGTCGCCGGTGAATATTTTTTCGCCGAACAGATAGGCAAAATGCCCGGCCGTGTGTCCCGGCGTGTGCAGCGGCTGCAACTGAATGCTTCCTACTTTAAACGGCGTGCCTTCTTCGATGCCGACATCGGCGCAAGGCAGGCGGTCGAAAGCCGGCGCCGCAATCCTGCTACCCACCTTGTTTTTCAGCTCGAACGCGGCGGTAATGTGGTCTGCATGGATATGCGTATCCAGGGTATAGGCCAGCGTCAATCCGAGTCGGCGGATTTCCGCGAGGTCACGCTCCATCGCGACGATCACTGGATCAATCAGAATGGCCCGCCCGGTTTCCTCACAGCCCAACAAGTAGGTGTAGGTACTCGACAAGGGTTCAAACAGTTGGTGAAAGATCATCGCGCCCCCTCTGGAAAATGCACATAGAACATATGTTTAAATATATACTATAAATTGATATAATGTAATTCAAATCGAATGTTTTCGGAGCTTGTTTCATGACTATCACTGCGCAAAAGCTGGATCTGCAAGCGATGCGAATTGCCGCAACGAAAGCTGGCGGGTTGCTGCGGGCATTAGCCAATCCAGACCGACTGCTCTTGCTCTGCCAGCTTGCCCAAGGCGAACACTGCGTGAGCGATCTGGAAGATTCAGTCGGGATACACCAGCCCACGTTATCGCAGCAGTTGGGCGTTTTACGCGATGAGTGTCTGGTGAATACTCGACGTGACGGCAAGAAAATCTTTTACAGCATTGCGAGCAAGGAAGCGTTGGCCGTGATGCAAGTGCTCTACCAACAGTTCTGCGCACCGGCCACAGGAGAGAATAATGATTGATTGGGAACACTTCACGCCATGGTCCTCGCTCACCGGCGGACTGCTGATCGGCGCCGCGGCAGCGATACTCCTGTTATTCAACGGAAGGATTGCGGGGATCAGCGGCATCCTGGGCGGACTGTTGCGGCCCATGGCCGGTGATATCGGGTGGCGGATGGCGCTCGTATTGGGTTTGGTGGGCGCCCCGCTCGTTTATGGTCTTGCCGCACCTCCGCCTTCCGTGCATGTCGATGCCGATATGACCACGCTTGTCGTAGCGGGTTTGCTGGTCGGTGTCGGCACACGCTACGGTTCAGGCTGCACCAGTGGACACGGCGTCTGCGGCCTGTCGCGACTGTCACCGCGCTCCATGGCCGCGACGGCCGCGTTCATGATCGCCGGCTTTGTCACCGTGTTCATCGCGCGGCATCTGTTTGGCTAAGGAGAAAATCGTGCAGGTATTGATGGCATTACTCAGCGGTTTGGTATTTGGCGTTGGCCTGATCATTTCAGGCATGACCGATCCATCCAAGGTGATCGGTTTTCTTGACCTCGCCGGCAAGTGGGATCCGTCACTGGCTTTTGTCATGGGTGGCGCGATCCTGGTAGGCGTATTTGCATACCGTTTTGCCACGACGCGATCACAAGCCATTCTGGGCGGGTCAATGCAACTGCCGACTAACCGACGCATTGATCGGCGGCTGGTGCTTGGCGCGCTGGCATTCGGTGCTGGATGGGGTCTGGCCGGGTATTGTCCCGGTCCCGTTCTGGCGTCGCTCGCTACAGGCGGCAGCAAGCCGCTGATCTTCACGATGGCCATGCTGGCGGGCATGGTGATATTCGAAATCCAGGATCGATTTGCCCAGCCCTCCGAAGAAAAGACTGCATAACGGTGTTTCTCCTTTCGTCCATGCACTCTTCGATAGTGGGCGATAACGCACGGCGAGACGATTTATCGAGGCCGGTATGTTGATCAGTGCGGGACTGGGCTTGATCGTCGGCATCATCCTCGCCTTGACCGGGGCAGGTGGCGGAATACTAGCTGTTCCTCTTCTTGTTTTCGGCGTCGGGCTGCGTGTCGCAGAGGCAGGACCGATCGGCCTGCTGGCCGTAGGGATGGCCGCTGCTCTCGGCGCCGTGTTGGGCTTGAAGGCAGGCACTGTGCGCTACAAGGCAGCGCTGCTGATGGCCGGGACGGGAATGCTGTTATCCCCACTCGGCATCTGGCTCGCCAATAGGGTAGATAACCGCGGGCTAAGCATTCTATTTGCGATCGTCTTGCTGTTGGTCGCATACCGCACTTTTCGGCAAGCTCGCGATCACCCGAAAGGGGCTGAGAAAATAGCTGACCGTACTCCACCATGCGTTCGGGATTCCGACAGCGGCCGGTTTGTTTGGACTGCCCGCTGTGCAGGGGTCCTCGCGCTGTCGGGTACTGTTACCGGCTTTTTGTCCGGCTTGCTGGGTGTCGGCGGTGGCTTCGTCCTGGTTCCGGTATTGCAACGCTATACGGATCTGGCGATGCAAGCCGTCGTCGCAACCTCACTGGCGGTCATTGCGCTTGTGTCAGTGTCCGGCGTCGTGTCCGGTGCCCTTGCAGGTAACCTGAACTGGAACATTGCGGTTCCCTTTTGTGCCGGGTCGCTGGCGGGGATGATTGGCGGCCGTCTGATTTCCTCGCGATTGGCGGGCCCGCATCTGCAATACGGTTTTGCAGTTGTTTCCGCGTTGGTCGCTGTCGGAATGATCGGCAAGTCCCTCCTGTAGGCTACCCGACAACCATCAAGGAGGTTCACTAATGGCGCCTGTACTCGCAAGCACGATCACGTGTCCACAATGCGGCTTTGAAAAGGAAGAAATCATGCCGACCGACGCGTGTTTGTTTTTCTACGAGTGCACGAACTGCAAGGTGCTTCTGCGGCCCGTTCGCGGGGATTGTTGTGTTTTTTGCAGTTATGGCACGGAAAAATGTCCTCCGAAACAGCAGGAGCATGGCTGTTGCGGCTAGTACCGTCGCTCCGAGATGCGAATTTTCCGTGCAGTCAGGGCGTTTGAGATTGGGTTCGGGCGGTACTGTCGATGCCATCTGGCGAACTTTGCAAGCGACCGATCCGCATCCAGAAAACAATTCAGGCTGGAACTTTTAACTGGGGTCCTCAAAAGTCTTGCCGCCGTGTAATGCCTGACGATCGAGCGTTACCTGAAGACGGGGAAAGAATGAAGGCAGCGACTGCAAGCGCATTGGTTCTCTTTTCCGGCGGGCAGGACTCCACGACTTGCCTTGCCTCCGCGCTGTCACGCTTCGGGCATGTTGAGACTATCGGATTCGACTACGGGCAGCGGCATTCGATTGAACTCGAATGCAGGCTCAACGTGCTGGCGCGGATGCGGTCACAGTTCCCCATTTGGGCGCAACGGCTCGGTGAAGATATCGTACTTGAACTGGGACTTTTCAAGACGATCAGCGACACGGCCCTTATTCGCGACGTGGCCATCGAGATAGGCGAAAGCGGTCTTCTCACGACGTTTGTTCCAGGGCGAAACATTCTTTTTCTCGCAGCGGCAGCGGCGGTTGCTTATCGCCGCGGCCATGAAATCATCGTGGGAGGGATGTGCGAGACCGACTTTTCGGGTTACCCGGACTGCCGGGATGACACGATCAAGGCGCTGCAGGTAGCACTCAATCTCGGCATGGACAAACGTTTTTGCACCGGGGGAGAGCCCCTCCTGCAGGTGGATTGCGCGCTGACTGAAGCGTTACACGCGCGTAACTTCGAGATTGCAATTGAAACGAACGGTATGGTCGCGGCACCTGAAGGCCTGGATTGGATCTGCGTGAGTCCAAAAGCCGGTAGCGCTGTGGTTCAAAGAAATGGCGATGAACTGAAGCTGGTTTTCCCGCAATCCGGCACCGAACCGAGCCAGTTTGAAGACTGGGACTTCAAGCATTTTTTTCTTCAACCCATGGACGGCCCGCAGAGAGTCGACAATACTACGCTGGCGATCCAGTACTGCCTGCAGCATCCCAGGTGGCGGCTCAGCCCGCAGACGCACAAACTTGTCGGCATCCCCAAGCATAAGTCTCAAAAACCCGACAACCGGGATAGGAAGGTGGCAGTGTGAAAGTTTTCAAACGCTTTACCATCGATGCAGCGCATCGGCTTCTACGAGTTTGCTGCGACGAAGAGAATCGTCAAAGTTGTCGTGTATCGGGAGTCTTGTGAAATGGGTGTCGAGTACGCGGGAGAGTCAGACGCGCAATCAGCCGCACTCGTCCGCTAGACCTCTCGCTGTCGCAGTCGCAAGTCTTACACCTTCAATATCTGGGCAAATCTTAAGCGATGTCGAGGATTACCCGTACGCTTGGGCATAGAAGAGCCTGTCGACGGCACCAGTTTAACTTCCGCTTTGGATTGCTCAAGCAGGACGACGTTCCCGATCGATTCTATTGACACAGCCATCGAATCAGGATTACATTCTAACGATCGTTAGATCGTTAAATCGCATGCGCGAACTGAAGAACCTTTTGTATGAGCAGGTCAGCCGGATCGGCAAGGCACTGGCGAGTCCCAAGCGGCTGGAACTCATTGAATTGCTGTGCCAGAGCGAAAAAACAGTGGAAATGCTTTCGCAGCAGGCTGACATCAGCGTCAAACTCGCCAGCGCGCATTTGAAGGAACTGCGTACGGCCCGTATGGTGAATACACGCAAAGAGGGTAAGTACGTGTTCTATCGGTTGGCCGAACAGGGAGTGGCTGACCTCTGGGTTAACTTGCGGGGGCTGGCCGAAGAACGTCTCGTCGATTTGCAGATGGGACTGAGCTCCATGATTACACACGGCCATGATCTGCGTGGCGTGGATCGCAAATCGATTCTCAAGCAGGCGCGCAGCGGTGAGGTCGTCGTCATAGATGTACGTCCCGGGGATGAGTTCGCGGCTGGACACCTCCCGTACGCGCGGTCATTGCCGCTCATTGAACTCAAAAGGCGGCTGGACGAATTGCCAAGGAACAAGCCGGTGGTGGCTTACTGCCGCGGCCCGTTCTGCATGATGGCCAAAGATGCAGTAGCGCTTCTGCAGAAGCGCGGGTATCAGGCATTCACGCTGGACGATGGTGTCGCCGAATGGCGCGCCCGCGGATTGCCCATCGAACAGTAACCGCCTCCAGGCGGGTTGCTCTACAAGGAGAGGAAGATGTTTTTCAAACAGCTTGCAACAAAGGACTCGTCGCTGTCCTACTTCTTCGGTTGCGGGACACTTGGCAAGGCTGTCGCGGTCGACGTGGTGGCCGGGGATGAGGACTGGTTTATCGAGCAGGCGAGCAAAGCCAAATCCGAAATCACCCATGTTATCGATACCCATATCCATGCCGACCATTACTCGGGCGGCCGAAACCTGGCGGCAATGACTGGTGCGGCCTACTGCCTGCACGAGAGCAACCAGGGATACATAAAGTTCCCGTTTACGCCGTTGCATGATGGCCAGACCATCGAGGCCGGCAATACGATACTCAAGGTCATGCACACGCCGGGTCATACGACGGACGGCGTGTCGCTCGTGGTTACCGACAAGCGCCGCGGAGGTGAGCCGTGGTTTGTCCTGACCGGAGATACGCTCTTCGTCGGCGCGGTCGGCAGACCGGACCTGGCGGGGCGGGAGCGTGAAATGGCCGGAATTCTCTACGATACGTTGCGTAATCGGATTCTGACTCTGCCCGACACGCTGGAAATCTTTCCCGGCCATCAGGCCGGGAGCGTTTGTGGCGCCGGTCTGTCCGGTAAGCCGTCCTCGACTCTGGGTTTCGAGAAGCGCTGGAATCCGGCCCTGGCCATCGACGACCGGGAAAAATTCATCGAGTACGTGGTGCGCGAGATTCCCGTCCGTCCCGCGAACATGGACCAGATTGTCGCGGCCAACTTGGCCGGCTGACGGTCAGCCGACGAAACCATGTCACAAGCTGGCGAACGCCTGCACGGCATTCGCCACAATCGCGAACAGTTTGCCCATCAGTTGCTGCAAGTGTTGCTGGTGGGTTTGACCATCGGCATGATGCGCACGGTCGTGCCGGCACTCGCGGAGAGCGAGTTCGGTGTCCCCCGCGACTCCTTCATGTTGCTCGGCGCTTTTGTGGTCGCGTTCGGTTTCGTGAAGGGCGTGATGAATTTCGTTGCCGGCCGGCTCTCCGATCGCATCGGGCGCAAGCGGGTGCTGCTGCTCGGCTGGTTCGTGGCGTTACCGATTCCGCCGATGCTGTTGTGGGGGCCACACTGGAATTGGATCGTGGCAGCGACGATTCTGCTCGGCATCAACCAGGGGCTCACCTGGTCGATGACCCAGACTGCGAAGCTCGACATTACCCGGCCTGAGCAGCGCGGACTCACCCTCGGCCTGAATGAGTTCTCCGGTTACGTCGGCGTTGCAGTGGCGGGAATCATTACCGGTTACCTTGCCAGTGAATTCGGCGCCCGCAATGGCGTTGCCGCCTTCGGATTCACGGTCATCGTGCTTGCCATAGTTCTTACGATTGTGTGGGTGAAGGACACGCGACCCTGGGCGAGCGCCGAGGCAGCGAGGCATCTGGCGAACCCGCCGAAACACCTGCCACGGTACCCCAACAATATCTCGACCGCGCCGTCGACCTGGGAGGTCTTCACTCTCATGTCCTGGCGTGACAAACGATTGATGGCGCTGAGCCAGGCTGGCCTGGTCGAGAAGTTCGTCGATGCGCTGGTATGGGTGTTCTTTCCGGTTTTCCTTTACCGCCATGGAGTCAGCATCAGCGGCATCGGCTGGGTGGTTGGCGCCTACGGTTTCGTGTGGGGTGGCGCGCAGCTTTTCACCGGGAAGCTCTCCGACCATGTGGGCCGGCACCGGCTCAATGTGTGGGGTATGTGGCTCAGCGGGGCCGGTGTGGGTCTGATGCTCACGTTCGATAACGTGTCGTGGTGGGCGCTGTGTGCCGGGCTGAGCGGATTCGGCATGGCGCTTTTGTATCCAAACCTCAGCGCGGCAGTTGCGGATATTGCCCATCCGCACTGGCGTGGCTCCGCCATAGGAATTTATCGCTTCTGGCGGGACATTGGCTACGCCCTCGGCGCGCTGGGGATGGGATTGGTAGCCAGCGCCACCGGATCCATCGAAAGCGGATTCTGGTTCGTCGCCATTGCCATGCTGTTATCCAGTGGCGTGCTCTGGTTCTGGGGCGAAGAGACCCATCCGAAACTTAACCCCGCCTGATTGGCTTTCCCGTCAGATTACCCACGATACGCAGGGGCAAGCTGCCGGCGAACGAACCAGAGTACGAGTAGCGGGATGATCAGCCATTGCAGCAACGGCAGCAGGCCGGTTCCGATGACCGGCACGCGTGGCATGATGTCGCTGTAGGCCCAGCGTTGCAACATTCCTGTGGCCAGCGCCTCGAAGAGGATCGTCACTACGACCCCGACGCCAAGAAAGATCCCGATGTCCAGTCTGTTCGGCCGCAAAATCCAGCTCCTGTCCTTCGCGAAAATCGCTGTGGCCCAGAATGCGCCAAGGGCGGTCCCTGCATCGCCCAAAGTGGCCAGCGTGCAGGCCTTCACACCCACCCAGTGGGGCTGATCGGCCATGCCCCGGAAGAACGGCACTTGCCAGTATTCCCACGCCAGGTTGAGCAGGAACGAGAACACCAGAACATTGAACTCCGGTGTGCCTGGCAGGCTGGACAACCAACGTGTGAGTCGCAAGGTCTTTACGCTATTGTCCAGTTCACTGGAAGTGTTTTGCAGCGTCGTCGGCCATAAGCTGCGCAGCCATCGCATCAGTTTTTTCCGACCAGGGCCAGCGTGACAAAAAGCGCGTCCACATCCGAGGCAGGCGCGTTCACAACGAAGCCGTGCGAGCGAGCCAGTTCGCGCATCGCATCATTCTGTCGCAAAACGTACCCGACCATTCTCTGCGTGCCGCGACTTGAGAGGAATTCGATCATCTTGCCCAGCAGCAGATGTCCGAGCCCCCGGCCCTTCAGGTCCGAGCGCACGATGATCGCAAACTCCGCGTCGACGTTGTCAGGATCGATGATGGCCCGCACCACGCCCAGCGTCTGCGCCGTGCGGTCGGGCAGGACCCGCACGGCGATGAACGCCATCTCGCGCGCGTAGTCAATCTGGGTCAGGCGTGCGAGTTCGCTGCGAGGCAGTTCCCTGCGTGCGCTGAAGAAGCGCAGCCAGAGGTCCTGCGGCTCCAGCAGTTCGACGAAAGCGCGGTGTTGCGGCTCGTCTTCGGGTCGGATGGGCCGCAGCACGATCACCTCACCCTGCCAATCCACACTCTGAGCCAGTTCGGCCGGATAGGGCGTGATGGCGAAATGCGCGGCACCTGCCCCCGCCTCACGGCTAACGCGCAGGCGCGCGTCGAGCGCAATGACGCCGTCGTGATCGGCCCACAGCGGATTGATGTCGAGCTCGGCCAGTTCGGGCAGATCGGCCAGCATTTGCGACAGCGCAATCAACACGTCGCAGACGGCGTCGAGATTGACCGGCGGGTGGTCGCGATAGCCGGCAAGCAGCTTGGCAACTCGCGTTCGGGACACGAGTTCGCGGGCCAGCACACGGTTCAGCGGCGGCAGTGCGATCGCGCGATCGGCCAATACTTCCACTGCGATGCCGCCGTGGCCGAACAGCAGAACCGGACCGAACAGCGGGTCGACACTCGCCCCGCAGATCAACTCCTGTGCCAGCGGGCGCGTCACCATCGTCTGCACCGTGAAGCCGGCGATCCGCGCCTGCGGCCGCAACTCGCGTACGCGTGTCAACATCTCGTCGGCCGCCTGACGCAGCTCATTCTCGTCGCGGAGGTTCAAGCGCACACCGCCCACGTCGGACTTGTGGCTGATGTCAGGCGACAGGATCTTCAGCGCAATGGGGTAGCCGAGCTTGCGCGCCGCCAGCGCCGCTGCACTGCTCGTAGGCCCAACGGCGACGGTCGGCACGACCGCAATGCCGTAGGCCTTCAGCACCGCTTTCGCCTCGAGCTCGTCGAGCATGTCGCGGCCCCCGGCAAGTGCCGCCTCGATCGGGACGCGGGCCGCAGCGATGTCGGGCGGTCCGTTTTCACTCGCCGTCGGGACCTCCAGCAACAACGCCTGATTGCGGCGATAGGTCACAAGCATGGCGAAGGCGCGCACGGCTTCCTCGGGGGTAGCATAGTTGGGCACACCGGCGTCTTCGAAGATGCGCCGCGCGTCCGCCACCGCAGCGTCACCCAGCCAGCAGGCCATCACACGACCAGCCGCCTGGCAAGCGATCGGCGCACAGGCGCGGGCGATGTCGTCGCTGCGCACGATCGCGGTCGGCGCGTGCAGGAAC
>CAYODB010000085.1:0-15012 GCA_964402495.1 uncultured Bordetella sp. | reverse complement strand
CCACGATGGCATCGACATCGCCCGGCCGCCCGCCCCCGCCTTCCGCGAATATCACCACCGGCAACTTCCATTCGGCCGCCAGTTCGAACATGCGGTCCTTCTTCGCATGGTTCTTGGCGCCCTGCGTCCCCGCGAGCACGGTGTAGTCGTACGACATGGCGATACAGCGCGCGTCCACATCCGGAAACAGCGTGCCGTTGACGCGACCGATGCCCATCACCAGGCCGTCGGCCGGTGTGCGGGCGATCAGGTCTTCCATCATGCGCCGGCTGCGCTGGGCTGCCACGGTGAACGCGCCGTACTCGTGGAAACTGTCCGGATCGCAAAGCTCGGCGATGTTTTCCCGGGCGGTACGCAACCCCAGCTTGTGGCGCTTGTCGATGGCTTCCGGGCGGGCCGCATCAAGGGTCAGTGCCCTTCGCCGCCGCAGCTCCTCCAGGTCGGCCCGGATATGGTCCGGATCCATGATGCCTGCCGATACAGCACCGCCCGACTGGTCGCCGACAGCATCGATGACGATCAGGACGGCACCTTCCGGCAACGTCTGGTTCGCCTCCGCGCGCACTTCCCGTACCACGCCTGCAAAGTCGGATGAGACGACATGCTCCATTTTCATGGCTTCGAGGACGGCAACGGCCTGGCCGCGCCGGATGGAATCCCCGGCTTTGGCGTCGACGCTGACGACCGTGCCCGAGATCACGGCGCGAATGGCCTGCATGCCTTCCGGCATGTCCTCGTCGACGGCTATCGTCACGCCCATGTCGCGCTTGCCGTGGCTGAGGATCGCCAGCGGGTCAACGGTATCCACCCGTGCCGAAGGTGCAGCCGCGCCGCCGCTTTCGACATGGCGGCGCGCATGCCGGCCCGGCGCGCACAGCGCCGCCAGGTTCTGTTCAATAAGGCTCGTGGTCCACCGGCCCTCCGCCACCTGCGGGAACGCCAGCAGGTTCAGCAGGAAATCGCGATTGCTCGCAACGCCCTCGATTCGAAACTCCGAAAGCGCGCGGCGCGCTTTGGCCATGACTGCGTCCAGGTTCCCGGACGCCGCATACACGATGACTTTCGCGAGCAGCGAATCGAACCGCGGATTGACCCGGAAGCCGCCGTGAGCTCCCGTGTCCACGCGCACGCCGGGGCCGGACGGTGGATCGAAGGCCTCGACCACGCCGACCGCGGGGCGAACTGTGCCGTCCGCAACCATCGTCTCCGCATTGATGCGCAACTGCATGGCCATGCCACGGGGCCGCGGCATCGCATCGGCGGCCAGGCCGAGCGCCTTTAGCGTGCGACCGTCCGCCACGTCGAGCTGCAGACGCACGAGGTCGACCCCCGTGACCTCTTCGGTCACGGTGTGCTCCACCTGCAGCCGTGCATTGGCCTCGATGAAAACGAAAGCGGGTTCCGCCGCATCCCGGCCGACGAGGAACTCGAACGTGGCCAGGCTGCGGAGCCTCGCGGCCCGCGCCATAGCCAGCGCCGCTTCGATCAGCCGGTCACGCACCGCGGCCGGCAAATCCGGCGCCGGGGCAATCTCGACCAGCTTCTGGCGATTGCGCTGCAGGCTGCACTCGCGCTCCCACAGATGGATGACCTCACCGGTTCCGTCCCCAGCGACCTGGATTTCGATGTGCCGGGCATCGGCGAGGAGCTTCTCCACATAGACATCGCCGTTTCCGAAAGCCTGCAAGGCCTCGGAGCGGCAGCGCTCAAAGGCAGACTCGAGTTCGATAGCGTTGTGCACGGGCCGCACTCCGCGACCGCCGCCCCCCGCTATGGCCTTGACCATGATTGCGCCGTTGGCCTGGATGAAACGGCGTGCTTCGTCAATTGATGTGGCGCGATCGGTTCCCGCCAGCACCGGAACCTTGCATTTCACGGCAAGGCTGCGCGCCTTGCCCTTGTCCCCGAACAGGTCCAGTACCTGCGGCGTGGGGCCGACGAAACGCAGGCCCGCCGCTTCGCAGCCTTGCGCAAACCCGGCGTTCTCGCTGAGGAAGCCGTAACCGGGATGGATCGCATCGCAACCCGCTTCAAGTGCAACGCGGATGACCTGCGCAGCATCCAGGTAAGCCGCCGGTCCCTTTCCAGTGAGGCGATGGGCTGCTTCCGCCTTCCTGACGTGGTCCGATTGCTCGTCGTCTTCCGAGTACACCGCATGCGCGCAAATGCCGGCTTCTGCGGCAGTGCGGGCGATGCGGATGGCGATCTCGCCCCGATTGGCGATCAGCAGATTCTTCAATGGCATGGCTTCGTTTCTGTTGTAAGGGTTTTCGTCAGACGATGCCGCGGGTCCGCAGCGCGGCGACTTCGTCCGCACTCATGGCGAGCCATTCCTGCAATACGACGCCGGTGTGCTCGCCCAGCATGGGGGGCGGGTGGCGCAACTGCATCGGCGAGTCGCCGAAGCGAACCGAGAATCCCTGCATGGGCACGGTGCCGGCCTTCGGATGTTCCATCCTCAGCAACTGCTCTCGATGCTCCAGGTGGGGATGCTCGACCAGTTCCGAAACGGTAGCGACCTTCGCTGAAGGAATGCCGATCGCCTGCAACGCGGCCAGCAGTTCCGCCGCCGTGAGCGTGCGCGTCCACTCCGTGATCAGGGCCTCCAGCGCGTCGACATTTTCCATCCTTGCGGAGTTGTCGCTGAATCGCGGATCGCTTGCGATTTCCGGTCGACCCATCGACGTCGCCAGTGCGCGGAACATGGGTTCGCCGGCGCTCGCCAGGTGCACCCATGCCCCGTCGCGGGTCGGGAAAGTATTGGCAGGCGCACCATAACGATCGCGATTGCCCCTGCGCGTCATGGTGCGGCCGAGCAACATCTGTTCCGGAATGGCCGTCATCAGCATCGACAGCGCGGAATCCAGCAGCGCCACGTCGACCACCTGGCCGGCGCCGGTGCGGTTGCGGGCCTGCAACGCACCCAGCGTGCCGATGGTGGCGTACAGACCCGTCGAATAGTCCACCACATAGGTGCCGGACATGGTGGGACGCCCGTCCGGATCGCCCGTGATGTCCATCAGGCCGCTCATGGATTGCGCGATGACATCGAAGCACGGGTTGCGCGACAGCGGCCCGCTCTGGCCGAAGCCGGAGATCCGGGTCACGACCAGCCGCGGATTGAGCGCCTGCAGCGCCTCCCAGGGGAAACCCATTTTCTCCAGGGTGCCGGGCACGAAGTTCTCGACCAGCACGTCCGCGGTGCGCAGCATGTCGCGCAGGATTTCCTTGCCCCGTTCGGAGCGCAAGTCCAACGTGAGGCTGCGCTTGTTGCGGTTGAACACCATCGTGTAAAGGCTCTCGCCTTCCACGAACGGGCCGAAGCCCCGGCTGTTCTCCCCGCGGCCGGGTGGTTCGACCTTGATCACGTCCGCGCCCATGTCTCCGAGCAGCATGGCGCAATACGGTCCGGCGATGAAACGCGACAGGTCCACGACGCGAACGCCTTGCAGCGCGCCCGCTACGGCCGCTCGTCCCCTTTCAGCGGCAGCTTTGACTTCCGCCATGCACGATCCCCGGCAATGTGTGTACGATGTTTGCGATGACTCCTTTACAGTTCACCGGCATCCGCATCCGATGACGCCCGCTGTTGAATCCACACCGGGCTCGCGCTCCCGCGAAGTCCTGCTCGGCGCCCGGGCGATGAGCAAGAGCTACGGCGGCCTGCGCGCCGTCAGCGAAGCGAGCCTCGACCTTTATCCGGGCGAAGTGGTCGCGCTCGTGGGCGACAACGGCGCCGGCAAGTCCACCTTCGTCAAGATGCTGTCGGGCGTGATCGCGCCGGATGCAGGCACCCTCTCGGTGAACGGCAACGAAGTGCGATTCGGCTCGCCCGCGCACGCCCGCAAGGCCGGCATCGAAACCCTGCACCAGAACCTCGCCCTGGTCGACGTGTTCAATGTCCCGGAAAACATTTTTCTCGGACGCGAGTTGACCCGACGCCATCTCGGCATCGTCCCGGTCCTCGACAAGACGGCCATGCGCAGCCGCACGGTCGAGCTGCTGCAGCGCATCGGGGCGAACCTGCCCGAAATCGACAGGCCGGTGCGCGCCATGTCCGGCGGGCAGCGCCAGGCCGTGGCCATCGCCCGCCTGCTGCTGAACGACGTGCGCCTGCTGATCATGGACGAACCCATGGCCGCGCTCGGCGTGGACGAAGGCCGCAAGGTGCTCGAGCTCATTTCGGAGCTGCGCACCCGTGGCCTGGCCGTACTGATCATCAGTCACAACCTGGAACACGTGTTCTCGGTGGCCGACCGCATCTGCGTCATGAAAAACGGGCGCATCGTCGGCGTGGTGAAAACCGCGGAATCCAGCCATGACCGGATCGTGCACATGATCGTCAGCGGGGCGCAGGCGCAGCAGGCGGGCGTCCAAGGGATCGCTACGCCTTGATCTGAGATTTGAACGGCCTGACCTTGCGCTCTTTGGCGTCGTAGTACTCAGCCACGTTGTCCCGGGTGATGAGCGGCGAGGGAAAGACGATTTCCTTCGGCACTTTCGCGCCCTGCAGGATCTTCACCGCGGCATCGACCGCCTCGGCCCCGAACGGCAGGTACTGCCAGGTGGCGCGCAGGTCGCCTGCGTACACCGCCTGCAAGGCATCGGCCTGGATGCCGTCGTAGCCGGAAAGCCAGAGTTCTTTCGAGCGCCCCGCCTCCCTCACCGCCTTGATCGCACCGAGCGCCATCTCGTCGTTGTGGCAGTAGACCGCCGAGATGCCCTGCGTGGAGCGCAGGATGTCTTCCATGTGTCGCAGGGCCTGCATGCGCTCGTAGTTGGCCACCACATGCTTGACCACTTCAATGCCGGGATTCTTTGCAATGACCTCGTTCCAGCCGCTGCCGCGCAACTGGTTCACCACCGATCCAGGCTTGCCTTCGATCTGTACCACCCGGCCCTTGCCGCCGAGGGTCTTCACAAAATACTCTCCGGCGCTGCGCGCGGTTCCCAGCGTGTCGGTCGAGAGGTGGCAGGTCCAACTGATGTCGCCCTTGAGCGTCGAGCTGAGCACGACGATCGGTATGCCGGCCTCGTTGATCATCTTCACGGCGGGCGTGATCGCCTCGGCATAATAAGTGGAGATCAGGATCACGTCGCACTTCTGGGTGATCATGTCTTCGAGGTCGCGCACCTGCTTCGCAGGATTGTCGCGCGCATCGGCGAACACAAGGTCGAATCCCGCCGTCCTGGCGGAATCCTCGACGCCGCGGCGCTGGGTGACCAGCCACTCGATGGTCGCGAAACTCATGGAGTAGCCCATGCGCTTGCCCGCCATCGGACCGGCGGCCCGCGAAAAGCGGGCGATGAACGGCGCGGCCAGTACCGCACCCGCCTTGAGCGCGTCGCGCCGTGAAAACCCGTTGCTGGTATCGGACATCGCTCCCCTCCTCGTTTTATGTCGCCGGCTAGCGCCGGCGCTGCCTGAGTTCGCTCACGACGACGGCAATGACGATGATGCCGCCTTGCAGGACCATTTGCACGAAGGGCGATACGCCCTTCAGGTTGAGCAGGTTCCCCAGCACCGCGAGGATCAGCACGCCCAGGACCGTACCGGGCACGCCACCGATACCTCCGTCGAAGGTCGTCCCGCCGATCAGCGTCGCCGCGATCGCATCGAGTTCGATCAACTGCCCGGCATTGGGCTCCGCCACCGTCAGGCGGCTCACCTGGATGATACTCGCCAGCGCCGCAAGCAGCCCGCTGATGCAGTAGACCAGCACCTTGATGAGGCGGACCTTGACGCCGTACAGGCGCGCCGCCTCCTCGTTGGCTCCGACCGCGTAGACGTGGCGGCCGAAGGCCGTGTGAGCGAGCAGAAACCAAAGCGCCAGCACCACGGCGGCTGCAATGAAAATCGGCACGGGCACCGGCCCCAGGTGTCCGGAGCCAATCGCCTCGAACCAGGACGGGGGATCGCGAACGATGATGTTGGCACCGTCGCTGACGATGTAGACCAGGCCGCGCGCTGCAATCAGGGTGGCCACCGTCGCAATGAAAGGCTGCAAGCCAAGCCACGCGACAAGCAGGCCGTTGACCAGGCCGACCGCGACGCCCACCGCGAGCGCAGCCACGATGGCCAATCGCACATCGGTGGCGGCAAGGAGCGCGAAGGTCGCGCCGGAAAGGCCGAGGATGGAACCCACCGAAAGGTCAACACCGCGGCTCAGGATCACGAGCGTCATGCCCACGGCGACGATGCAAAGCACGCTGGCGCCGCGCAGCACGTTCATGATGTTGCGAAACTCGAGGAAGTACGGCGACAGCACGCTGGCGACGATAACCAGCCCCACCAGGGCCAGCAGGTGGCTCCATCGCAAGCCGAAGGCCACGATGCGGGAATCACGCATGGCTGCCGCTCAGCGCTGCAGGTGCAAAGACGCGAGCCGGCCGATCGAAAGCGTGCCGGACATCATGCCGCGAACTCGCGCAGCACCTTGCCGGCCTTCGGCGCATCGGCGCGGAGGCCCCCTGCATCCGCCAACAGTTTGCCGTTGACCCAGACGCCGTGGACGCCGGTCGCCGGCGTCGTCAACCGGGATGCGCCGGCCGGCAGGTCGAATACCCGCTTCGACGGGCCGCGGCCGACGGTTTTCGGATCGAACAGCAGCAGGTCGGCATGCATGCCGGGGGCAATACTGCCGCGCTGCCTGATGCCGAACAGTTCGGCCGCTTCGGCCGTGAGCTTGCGCACCGCCTGCTCCATGGGCATCAGCTTGCGGTCGCGCACCCAGTGTCCGAGCACATGCAATCCGAACCCGGCATCGCACAGGAAGGTGAGATGCGCGCCCGCATCGGACAGGGAAACAATGGCATTCTCATCCTGCATCATGCGGCCGACCGCCTCCTCGTCCGAATTCAGCAGGGTCGCGGTGAACAGGGTGTCCAGATCCTCCGACAGCGCCAGGTCGAGGATGAAATCAACCGGGTGCTTGCCTTGCGACTTCGCCAGCGCACCGATGGACTTGCCTTCGTAAGCGGCATGGGCTGGATCAGCGACCTGCGCCACGAAGGCCTTTTCCCACTCACCCGTAAACATGCGGCGGCTGCGCTCGGTCAGTTCGGACTTGAGGCTGGCGCGCAGCTTCGGATTGGCGATGGCCGCTGAAAACTCCTTCTGGTCCATGCGCATCAGCGGTTGCCAGGCGCGCAGGCCTTCGAAGACATAAGGCTCATGCAAGGTGAATTCGAAGTTCAGCGGACACGCCGAAACTGCGCCGTACATCCGCCGTCCGCGCTTTTGCGCAGCGCCGATATGAGCCAGATCATCGAAGGTCGCTTCAGGGGTCAGGTTGGAATGCAGCAGCGCCGCAATCAGGTAAGGCCGGTCCGCGGCCGCGCACAACTCCTCGATCCAGGGCACCGGCGTATCGGCACCCTTGGTCATCATCAGCAGGCCCTTGCCATAATCGCGCAAGACGGCCGAGAGGGTTTTCATCTCGTGCTCGTCGGCCAGGCGCGAGGGCATCGGAATGCCGGCCTCGCCGTTGTGCTGCCCGGAGCGCGTCGTGGAAAAACCACAGGCGCCCGCTTCCATCGCTTCGGCGACGATGGCGCGCATCTGCTTCACTTCGTCCACCGAAGCCACGCGCTTCGGTGCATCGCCGCGCATGACGAACGTGCGTACGCCGGAATGGCCAACGAAGCAGGCAACGTTGGGGCCGACGCCATTCTTCTCCAGCATGTCGAGATACTGCGGGAACGACTCGAAACCCCAGTCGATGCCGGTGCGCAACGCCTCGATGGACATGCCTTCCACGTGGGTCAGGTTGCGCATCACCAGGTCGCGGTCGG
Organism: uncultured Bordetella sp.; assembly: GCA_964402495.1. Lineage (GTDB taxonomy): Bacteria > Pseudomonadota > Gammaproteobacteria > Burkholderiales > JACQAP01 > JACQAP01. The sequence continues at coordinate 7,218 of CAYODB010000085.1, read as the reverse complement.
CGGGTCGGCAGGGTGCAATGGTGAACCCGCAATTTCCCATCACCACCGTGGTCACGCCCAAGGCCGGCGACGGGTTCGCGAACGGGTCCCAGGTGATTTGGGCGTCGTAGTGGGTGTGGGTGTCGATGATGCCGGGCATCAGCGCCAGCCCGACGGCATCGATGCGCTGACCGACCTCGCCTTGGGCCGTGCCGACGGCCGCGATGCGGCCGTCCCTGACCGCCACGCTTCCGTGCCGCGGCGCGCCGCCGGTCCCGTCATAGATCGTGGCGTTGTCGATGATGAAGTCGTGCATCTGCCCCTCCCTTTTTTTTATCGCCCCGGTTCGTTGCCGGATCGCGCAGGGGACAGGATACTCCGCTGATCAGATGCGCCGGGGCGGATAACGGATTTCCAGCACTTCCAGCGTGGTCGAACCGGCAGGCCGGTTCCATGTAACGGTATCTCCCGCCCTGGCACCCATCAATGCCTTTGCCAGCGGCGATTGCCAGCTCACCCGCCCTTCGGCGACATCGGCCTCGTCGTCGCCGACGATCGTGAAAGTGTGCGCCTTGCCGGTTTCCTCTTCTGCTTTGACACTGGCGCCGAAATGCACCGCATCCTGCGGCTGGGCGGCAATGTCGACCACGATCGCGCCCTCGATCTGTGCCTGGAAGTAACGCAGGTCGCGCTCGATCTGGATCAGGCGAGGCCGGTCAAAAGACTCTTCGGCTGCCTTGAGTTGCGAGTGCTCCGCCTGCAAGGCTTCCACCTTGCCGCGCAATTGTTCCATTCCGGACGCGGTGACATAGTTGGGCTCCGAACTGACCGGACGTTCCGGCAGTTCTTCGCCAAGCATATCCTCGCTGTCCTCCTTGACGAAGGCACGGCTCATGGGTGATCCCTTCGAAGACTGGCGCGATATCGGCGGATGCCGGCTTCAGGTAGACGACCGGATCGGAGATGATGTTACCGAGATTCATCGGCCGCCACGCGCCCACTAAATGCTGACCACGGGCGCGGCACGGCGTTCAATCCGCGCCGGAACAATCCGTCAGTCCCGATGTTCGCCGGATCCGGCCCCCTTTACAGAGACCTTTTCCTCGTGACCGGTCTCGGAAGCGTGCGTCAGGTACAAGGCCAGCCCGACCAGGGCGATCGCGCCGCCGAAGGCAAGCAGGTCAAGCGGGGTTTCCATCTCCATTTTCACCGCGTGCTCAAACAGCGACACGATAAGTATCATGAGGATGACCTTGGCGAGCCGGTTCTTGAGGTCGTCAAGGGTTTCGATCAGCAGGATCTTGCTGGAAGTGCGCGAACCTCGGGCATCGTCGATGTCGCTGCCAAAGAGCTCGTACATGCCCAGTGCGAAGATCAGCATCACCGTGGCAAGCAGGTAACCGTCCACCACCTCGACCACATGGGTCACGGTGTCGTCATGCAGGCCCTTGCGCGCCTCGGCCGACAGTGTCGGATCGGCATAGTGCAGGATATGGGTCACGGCGTACCAGACATCCACCGTGGTGATCCAGAATACGGCGATCGCGGCCGCCATGCTGGCCACGACGGCGATGAAGCGGCTATTCCACAGTGCGCGCTAGAACAGGCGTTCCAGTTTGCTCATCTTGCGACCATGCTCCGCGCCATTTTGCGTCGATTATAGGGCCACGCCGACCGCCGTTGGCTCATTTTTGCTGCCCGTCCTGTCCGCCCCGGCGTTCGATTTCATTGACCATGTCGCGAAACTGGTGAGTCACGTTGTTACGCAGAATCAGTTCCCCGAACAACGCGGGCAAGGGTTGTTCCGGCTCGATGACCCCCAGCCAGCGAAGCACGATCGGGGCGCCCGGGGCCGCCCCTTCCTCGATCTCGTAGCGGCCGTCCAGTTTCTTCAGGTTGCCCTTCAGTACCCGCACCTGGATCAGGTGCGGCGGAAGCTCCAGCGATTCTACCGTCACGTCGATCGGTACCCTGAAAAACAGGAAACCCGCCTCTCCGAACTGTTCCACGATCGCCGCATTGCCCCGGTATTCGATCAGCCGGCTCCTGCTGATTCCTGAAATGAATTCCGACAGCCGGTTGTAGTCGGTGAGCGTCTGCCAGATGACCGCAAGCGGCACAGCAAGCGTTGCCCGCGCTTCCACATGCACCTCGTCGCCGCGTTTTTCCGTCTTCACGGAAAAATCGCTGGCGGCATTGCTGCCGCCCGCAAATAACGCCAATAGCGCCGCCAGGACGGGCAGTGAAGAATTCTTTCCCAAGACCGTAACCACCTCCTGCCCTCCTGTTTCCAGGCTCGAATCACCAATTTCTGCTACAGCCCGCCCGCAAGCGGCCGCATCATGCAGCGCAGGAGGATTCAGCCCTCGCGCCAGAGGCCGGTCCACGACCATGCCCCGCCCGGCTTGACCGCCGTCATCACTTCCCGCAGTGTGCCACTGCCGCAGTGTCTGAATCCAATCGGCTAAACGCTGCGTAAAGTCCATAAGTCGCGGGCAACCTGCAGAGGCCCGGTCAGGCGGACAGGTATCGCGTTCGATGCAGGCTTCGCATGAAACGGGTGTCGGTGGACAAGCGTTCATCATTTGAGGAAATAAGCGGCGTGTACAATCAGCCGCGCCGGCCGGAGGCCTGCGAATTGCAGGCCGACGAACCTGGCGGCCGACGGCAACTGGTGGAATACGAGGGAGACATGGCGTTGAGAAAATCCAGAATTCTGCTGGTCCTGGCGGTGATCGCCGTGCTTGTCGCCGCATTCTTCATCTTCGAACTCGGTCAGTACTTCAGCCTCGCCTATCTCAAGTCCCAGCAGGCCGTCATCGACAGATATTACCGGGAGAACGCGGTCCTTACCGTTGCGGTCTTTTTCATCGCCTATGTCACGGTGACCGCATTGTCCCTGCCTTGGGCCACGGTGATGACGCTGGCGGCCGGCGCCGTGTTCGGGGTGCTCTGGGGCACCGTGATCGTTTCGTTTGCTTCCACAATCGGCGCGACGCTCGCCTTCCTGGCCTCGCGCTTCGTATTGCGGGATTCGATCCAGGCCCGATTCGGCGACAGGCTCAAGACCCTCAACGCGGGTGTCGAGAAAGACGGCGCCTTTTACCTTTTCACCCTGCGCCTGGTCCCCGCGATCCCGTTTTTCGTCATCAACCTGGCCATGGGCCTGACGCTCATCCGGGCCTGGACCTATTACTGGGTTAGCCAGCTCGGCATGCTGGCGGGAACCGTGGTCTACGTGAATGCCGGTACCCAGATCGCGAAAATCGATTCGCTGCGCGGCATTCTCTCGCCGACGCTGCTGGCCTCCTTCACGCTGCTCGGCTTGTTCCCGCTCGTCGCCAAGAAGATTCTCGATATGGTCAAGGCGCGCAAGGTCTACCGCCGGTTTACCCGTCCGCGCCGTTTCGACCGCAATGTGGTCGTCATCGGCGCAGGATCGGCGGGCCTGGTCTCCGCTTACATCGCCGCCGCGGTCAAAGCCAAGGTGACGCTGATCGAGAAGGACCGCATGGGTGGCGACTGCCTCAACACCGGATGCGTGCCATCGAAAGCACTGCTGCGCACGGCGAAGTTCCTGTCCCACGCCCGACGGTCGGCAGAGTTTGGAATCCGCGAAACCACGGTGGAGTTCCACTTCGGCGATGTCATGGAGCGCGTGCAAAAAGTGATCGCGGCGATAGAACCGCACGACTCCGTCGAACGCTACACGCAGCTTGGAGTGGAATGCATTGCGGGCGAGGCAAGGATCGTTTCCCCATGGGCGGTCGAGGTCAACGGACAAACCCTGACCACGCGCTCGATCGTCATAGCCACCGGTGCCCGGCCCTTCATTCCCCCTATCCCCGGCATCGACCAGACTGGCTATCTGACTTCGGAGACGCTGTGGAATCTGCGGGAACTGCCGGCGCGCCTGCTGGTTCTCGGCGGCGGCCCCATAGGCTGCGAGCTGGCGCAAGGTTTCGCGCGTTGCGGCGCCAGGGTTACGCAAGTCGAGATGGCGCCCCGTCTGCTGATGCGCGAGGATCCCGAATTCTCGGAAATGCTGCTGGCCCGGTTCAAGGCCGAGGGAATGGACGTGCGCCTTGGACACAAGGCGGCGCGCTTCCTGGTCGAGAACGGGGAACATATCCTGGTCTGCGCGCACGATGGACGAGAAGTCCGCATTGCCTTCGACAAGGTGCTCGTCGCGGTGGGACGCATCGCCAACACCGAAGGCTACGGACTCGAAACCCTGGGCATCCCAACGACGAAGAGCCGCACGGTCGAAACCAACGAGTTCCTGCAGACGATTTATCCGAACATCTACGCCTGCGGCGACGTGGCGGGCCCGTACCAGTTCACCCATACCGCCGCACACCAGGCCTGGTACGCGGCGGTGAACGCGCTGTTCGGCGCAATGAAGAAATTCCGTGCCGACTACTCCGTCATTCCCTGGGCCACGTTCACCGAGCCGGAAGTCGCCCGCGTCGGCCTGAACGAATCCGAGGCGAAGGAGAAGAAAATTGCGTACGAAGTCACGACCTACGGCATCGACGACCTCGACCGCGCCATCGCCGATTCGGAAGCGCATGGCCTGTTGAAGGTGCTGACGGTGCCGGGGAAGGACAAGATCCTTGGCGTCACCATCGCTGGAGAACATGCGGGAGACCTGATCGCCGAGTACGTCAGCGCTATGCGCCACGGCATCGGCCTGAACAAGATCCTCGGCACCATTCATATCTATCCGACCATGGCCGAAGCCAACAAGTACGTGGCCGGCAACTGGAAGAAGGCCCACGCGCCGCAGGGGGTCTTGAAGTGGGTGGAGAAGTACCACGCCTGGCGCAGAGGTTGAAATGCAAGGCCGCGGTACAAGAGCCGCGGGCCGCGTGAAATTCAAGAACGCTTCAGGCATTGTGCCCTTACGCGAACCGCGGCCCCTGCGTGATGGGCGATAGTCCGGAATACCCGGAAGGGTGTACCCCGGCCCGTTTTTTCTGGGTCACATACTAACTATGTACAAATACCTGCTTGCGTTTCTGATTGCTACCCTGCCCCTCCCCGCCTTTTCGGCTTTCGACCATTCGCATGCGCAGTGGGACGCGCTGACGAAGAAACATGTGACGTGGCTGCCTGGCGGCCACGCGTCCCAGGTCGACTACAAGGGCTTCCAGGCCGACCGTGCAATGCTGAAGGGCTATCTGGATGGCCTCTCCGCAGTACCGCAGACGGAATATGACGCCTGGAACAAACAGCAGAAACTCGCTTACCTGCTGAACGCCTACAACGCGTTCACCGTCGACCTGATCCTCACCGGGTATCCGGACCTGAAATCGATCAAGGATCTGGGTTCGTTCATCACCAGTCCCTGGAAGAAGAAATTCTTCCCCCTGCTTGGCAGGCAGCGCAGCCTCGACGACGTCGAGCACGGCATGATCCGCGCACCGGGCGCCTTCGACGAGCCGCGCATCCACATGGCGGCGAACTGTGCGTCCGTAGGCTGTCCGGCACTGCGCAACGACGCCTACACCGGGGACAAGCTCGACGCACAACTCGACGACAGCGTCGCGCGGTTCCTGTCGGACCCCACGCGCAACCGCTACAACGCCCAGTCGGAAAAACTGGAGGTCTCCAGAATTTTCGACTGGTACGGCAAGGACTTCGTGGCACGGACGGGGTCCGTCGAAGGCTGGCTCGCCAGATACGCGGACAAACTTACCGGCGACCCGAAACAACAGCAACTCATCCGGGACAAGAAGGCCAGGCTTGATTTCCTGGATTACGACTGGACATTGAACGACAAGAGATAGGGATGAGGGGCGTCCCTCGTCCCTCGCCCCCGGTCCTTCCCTCATCCCTGTCCATCGTCGTTCCAACGCTGAACGAAGCAGAGGGCTTCGCAGAGTTCCTGCAAACCCTGCAACCGCTGCGCGAACGCGGCGTCGAACTGATAGTCGCCGACGGCGGCAGCCTCGACGCGACGGTGTCGCTGGCAACACCGCTGGTAGACCGCTTGATATCCTGCCCGCGCGGGCGATCTCTGCAGATGAACGCCGGCGCAGCAATAGCCCGTGGTGATGTCCTGCTGTTCCTGCATGCGGATTGCTCGCTTCCCGCCGATGCCGACCTGCTGATCGCCATCGCGTTGCCGGGCTCGGACCATCACTGGGGCCGCTTCGACGTGCGCCTCTCCGGAGCGGCCCGGCTGCTGCGCACGGTCGAGACGATGATGAACTGGCGCTCGCGCATTACCGGCATATGCACCGGTGACCAGGGCATTTTCGTCGAACGTCCGCTGTTCGAGAGCATCGGCGCGTTTCCGCCGCTCCCTCTCATGGAAGACATCGCCATTTCGCGGGCGCTGAAGCGGCATTCCGCACCCCTGTGTCTTTCGGAAAAAATCACCGCTTCGTCACGCCGCTGGGAAAAGCAGGGAATCTGGCGCACCATAATGCTCATGTGGCGCCTGCGGCTTGCGTACTTCCTGGGCGCCAGGCCCGGCCGGTTGGCGGAGATCTACCATGGCAGCACGAAATGAAACAAGTTTGCAGGTTTTCGCCAGGGCGCCGGTCGCGGGCAGCGTCAAGACGCGGCTGATCCCCCTGCTCGGCGATCATGGCGCTGCGGCGCTGCACCGCAGCCTGGTCGAACATTCCCTGGGCGTCGCGCGCGAGTCGGGACTCGGACAGGTCGAGCTGTGGTGCACGCCGGATACCGATGACGGTTTTTTCAGAGCCTGCCGCGAACGCTTCGGGGTGACGTTGCATCGCCAGTGCGGCGGCGACCTCGGCGCGAAAATGCTGGACGCGCTCGAAGACGGCCTCGAGCGCTCGCGCCAGGTGCTGCTGGTAGGGAGCGACTGTCCGTCGCTGACCGCCGCCGAACTGAGGGCCGCAGCACGCGCGCTGCGCGAGGGGCGCGATGCGGTCTTCTGCCCAGCCGAGGACGGCGGCTACATCCTGGTCGGGCTTTCGCATGCCATGCCGGCATTGTTCGAAGCCATGCCCTGGGGCACCGATACGGTCATGGCGGAAACGCGCCAGCGGCTGCATAACCTTGGCTGGCGCTGGCACGAACTTGCGGAAGGCTGGGACGTCGATCGGCCGGAAGACTATCTGCGGCTCGTGCGCGAAGGCCTCATGGCAGCGCCGATTCCGATCGGAAGAACGTAAACAAGGGCGAGACAAAAGATTTACATGATGTCACTACTGTCCGGTTAAACGAGAGGTGAAATCTCTGAAAGCCATGACTGACGCG
>CAYODB010000084.1:0-15157 GCA_964402495.1 uncultured Bordetella sp. | reverse complement strand
CTTTCAATCCGACCACGGGGCAAAGAATGAACGATGAAAAATGGACCATGCTGTTCACGCCGTTTCGCACCCGGACCGAAGTACGCAACACGCTCGCCAGCCAGCTTGCGAGCCTGATGGTCCCGGGCAGCGGAACTGTCGTGTTTCCCGCGGAAATCAACGGACTCACCACCAGCAATGACCGCGAAGTCATGGAGTCGCTGGGGCGCGTGAAAACCTTCTGCGAAGGCATGAAGGGCTCCGACAAGAAATCGGTCGCAGCCTCGATCGGCCGCGATGTCTTCCAGCTGTTTTCCGAGGCGCTCGAAAGAATGAAGAAACTGCCGCCCGAACCGATCAAGAACGCTGAGTTCGCCGCCGCCCGTCAGGTGCGGCGCGCCTGAACGACGAAGAGGCGCCCGTCGCGGCCGGATACGATTCGGTCGCCTATCAGACGGCGCTGTCCCAGGCCCAGGCCGGCATCAAGACGGTTCTCAAACGCCGGCAGCTCGACCCCCTGCGCTACATCGTAGACATCGACGCCGGACTTCCGGTCTTCGCGATGCGCGACACCCACCAGTTGCGCATTGCCTACAACCACTACGCAGAGCTGTCGATGGAAACCACCATCCCGCACGAATGGCTGCTCGAACAAACCGGCAAGGCCCATGACCAGTTCCTGCTCGCGGTCGACGATCTCGTGCTGGCGCTGAAAGGGAAAGTTCAGGCGGCGGGGCGCACGCTCTGAAGAGCGGTCCGCCCCCTCGACCCCTCCTCAATCCTGTCATTCAACGCCTCCACGGCAGGTTGTCCTTGAACTCCTTCGTCCGGTAATCGACGAAAACACACGCCTTCCTCGGCATGCGTTTGTTCGCGCGAAACGTAAGCCAGGCGGCAGTATTGAAATCGGTGGGCGTGCCTTCGCAGTCCGGAAGCATGTCGGCGAGCCTTCCCTTCTTTAGGTCGGCGCCCGCCAGCCAGCCCCGCGAAAGCGAAAGTTCCTTTCCGGCCAGGGCGCATTCATGCAGCGCGATGCCGCCGGAACTCAGCCTGCGGACCTTCACCCGTATCCCGGTGACCTCGCCCTTGCTGCCGCGATTGTCCGCCGGATGGCGACGGATTCATGCGTTTTCTGCACGAGTGTTATGCGTGCCGGCCCCTGTGCGCCACCGGTTCCGGCGCCTAGACTGCCCGCACCGCTTCCACACCGGAAGCCCGCATATCAAGGAGACATCATGACTGGAAACAAGACCTGAGCGTTGAAAACAAAGTAGCAGTCGTAACCGGCGCCAATCGCGGCATCGGACTGGCCCTCGTCAAGGAACTGCTGGATCGCGGCGTGCGCCGTGTGTATGCCGCCGGCCGGGATACGGCGGGACTGGAACGCGTGGTCGCGCTGGACCGCAACCGCGTCGTCCCGCTGCAACTCGACCTGCTGGACCCGAAGCAGATCGCCAGAGCCGCCGCGGAAACGGGGCCGGTCAATCTGCTTATCAATAACGCGGGAGTCGCCGCTTTCGGCAGCATCCTTAGCGGCTCGCCGGAACTGGTCGAACGCGACATGCAGACCAACTACTTCGGCACGCTCAACGTGATCCGCGCCTTTGCTCCCCAGATCGAAAAAGCCGGCGGCGGCGCGATCGTCAACCTGCTGAGCGTGGTTTCGCTGGCGAACATGCCGGCCCTCGGTGGCTATTCCGCGTCGAAGGCCGCGTCTTTTTCGATGACCCAGGCGGTGCGCTCGGAACTCGCAAAAAAGAATATCCGGGTGCACGGCGTATTTCCCGGACCGGTCGATACCGACATGGCCAAAGACATCCCGATGGCAAAGACTTCACCTGGGGACGTTGCCCGAGCAATTCTGGATGGCATTGAATCCGGCCTGGACGACATCACGCCGGACTCCATGTCCCGGGATGTGCATGGCGCCTGGCTGAAGGACCCGAAGGGCGTCGAGCGGCAGTTCGGGGCGATGTAGCCACGAGTCGGCGGGAAGCGGGGAACGAAGATTGCGGAAACTCAGCGATTGAGCTGCCGCGCTGCGTCGCCCCACTTCCAGTCGCGCACCTCCGGCATGTCATCGCCATGTCGCCGGATGTAGCTCCAGTGCTCCGCGAGTCTGTCGTCCATGAGTTTCGCCACATGGGCGGCCCGCTCCTTCAATCCCGGCACCCGATCGATGACATCCTTCACCAGGTGGAAACGGTCCATGTCGTTCATCACGGCCATGTCGAACGGCGTTGTGGTCGTGCCCTCTTCCTTGTAACCGCGCACATGAAAATTGCCGTGATTGGTCCGCCGGTAAGTCAGTTTGTGGATCAGGGAAGGATAGCCGTGATAGGCAAATATGACCGGCTTGTCACGGGTGAACAGCACATCGAAATCTGCGTCATTCAGACCGTGAGGATGTTCGCTTTTCGGTTGCAGCGCCATCAGGTCAACGACGTTGATCAGCCTTATCCTCAGGTCGGGGATGTGATGCCGCAGTAAATCCACCGCCGCCAGCGTCTCCAGGGTCGGGACGTCACCGGCGCAAGCCATTGCCACATCGGGTTCGTCGCCCTGGTCGCTGCAGGCCCAGTCCCAGATGCCCAGCCCGACGGCGCAATGTTTGATCGCGGACTCCATGTCCAGCCATTGCCAGGCCGGCTGCTTGCCGGCGACGATGACATTCACGTAGTTGCGGCTGCGCAAACAATGATCGGTGACCGACAGGAGGGTATTGGCATCCGGTGGCAGATATACGCGGATGACGTCCGCCTTCTTGTTCGCCACGTGGTCGATAAAGCCCGGATCCTGGTGGCTGAAGCCGTTGTGGTCCTGGCGCCAGACGTGCGAGGTCAGCAGGTAGGTGAGCGAGGCGACCGGCTTGCGCCACGGGACTTCCCGCGAGACCTTCAGCCACTTGGCGTGCTGGTTGAACATGGAATCGATGATGTGGATAAAGGCCTCGTAGCAGGAGAAGAATCCGTGGCGCCCGGTGAGCAGGTAGCCCTCCAGCCAGCCCTGGCAGAGATGCTCACTGAGAACCTCCATCACCCGGCCGTCCGGGGATAGATGTTCGTCGCTTTCGAGGATCACGCCGGAGAACGTTCGATCTGTGGCCTCGAACACCGCCCCCAGGCGATTCGACGACGTCTCGTCCGGACCGAACACGCGGAAGTTCGCGCTCGGCGCATTGGTCTTCAGCACGTCGCGCAGGAACATGCCCGTCGGGCGCGTGGTTTCCGCCACTACGCAGCCCGGCGCGGCAATATTGACGGCGTAGGCGCGGAAATCGGGCAGTTCGAGGTCGCGCAGGAGCAGCCCGCCATTGGCGACCGGGTTGGCCCCCATTCGCCGGTTGCCCTTCGGCGCCAGCGCCGCCACGTCGGCAACAAGTCTGCCGGATGCGTCGAACAATTCCTGCGGACGGTAGGTCTTCAGCCATGCTTCCAGCATCTGCAGGTGCTTCGGTTCTTTCTGCAGATTGGCGAGCGGGACCTGGTGCGAACGCCAGGTGCCTTCGGTCTGCAGGCCATCCACTTCCTTCGGTCCGGTCCAGCCCTTGGGCGTTCGCAGGACAATCATCGGCCATGGCGCACGTTCCCTGAATCCATGGCTGCGCGCTTCGGCCTGGATCCGGCGTATGTCCGCGACCACATGCTCCAACGTCGCGGCCATGAGCTGATGGACTTTGTCCGGATTGTCGCCTTCCACGAAATAGGGCTTGTAGCCATAGCCCCGGAACAGTTGTTCCAGTTCCTCCCGGCTGATCCGGGCAAGCAGCGTCGCGCTCGCGATCTTGTAGCCGTTCAGGTGCAGGATCGGCAGGACCGCGCCGTCGCGTGCCGGGTTGAGATACTTGTTGGAATGCCAGCTCGCGGAAAGCGCGCCGGTTTCCGCCTCACCGTCGCCGACCACGCAGGCGACCACGAGTCCGGGATTGTCGAAAGCGGCGCCGTACGCATGGGCCAGCGAGTAGCCGAGCTCGCCGCCTTCGTTGATCGAGCCCGGCGTTTCCGCCGCCACGTGGCTGGGAATCCCGCCGGGGAACGAGAACTGCGTGAACAGCCGTTTCAGTCCGGCCTCGTCCCGCGACACCTGCGGATAGAACTCGCTGTAGGTGCCTTCCAGGTAGGTATTCGCGACCAGAGCAGGGCCGCCATGTCCCGGACCGGTAACGTAGATCATGTCCAGGTCGTGGTCCCGGATGATGCGGTTCAGGTGCACATAGATGAAATTCAGTCCAGGGCTGGTGCCCCAGTGGCCGAGCAACCGGGGCTTGACGTGAGCCAGGGTCAGCGGCTCCCTGAGCAGCGGATTGTCCAGGAGATAAATCTGGCCCACGGAAAGATAGTTGGCGGCACGCCACCAGGCGTTCATTTTCCGCAGCAGATCGGCGGAGAGGGGCTGTGTCATGGGCTTCAACCGGCTTGGGTGGATGGGGTGGAGTCGAGGATGCGGAACACGGACCGGGCGATAATCACGTCTTCATCGGCGCGAATTACGCGCGCGCACGCCGCACTCTTTGCGGCGGAGATGACCGCCTCGCCGGCGGCATTGCGTGCCTCGTCGAGCCGGATGCCGAGGAACCCCAGACCCTCGCAGATCCGGGAGCGGATCACGGCCGCGTTCTCGCCGATGCCGCCCGTGAAGACCAGCGTGTCCAGTCCGCCCAGCGCGGCGGCAAAGGCGCCGATCCCCTTGCGGACCTGGTAACAGAACAACGCTACCGCTTCCGCGGCACGAGGGTCGATGCTTTCCTTTGCGAGCAGGTCGCGTACGTCCGAACTCGTTTCCGATATCCCGAGCAAACCGGACTCGTGATTGACCATCCGGTGAAACTGCTCCGCCGTCATGTTCTCGCTGCGCGAGAAATACGACACCAATCCGGGATCGAGATCGCCGGAACGCGTGCTCATCGGCAGGCCAGCGGCCGGCGTGAAGCCCATGGTCGTGTCGATGCTGCTGCCGTCGCGCACAGCCGCGAGGCTCGCGCCGTTGCCGAGATGGGCCAGCACCAGCCTGCCGCGCGCCGCCTTCTCTCCCGCCACACGTGCGAGCTCCTCCATCAGCCACGTATAGGAAAGTCCGTGGAAGCCGTAGCGTTCGATGCCGGCCGCCTGGAAGCGGCGCGGGATGGGCAGGATTCTCGCGACACCCGGCAAGGTGCGATGGAATGCGGTGTCGAAACACCCGATTTGCGGGATGCCTGGCATCTTCGCTCCGAATAATTCGATCATCGCAATCTCGGCGGGCAGATGCTCCGGCGCATAGTTGGAGATGCGGCGGAGTTCCTCGAGTTCGGCGCCGGCTATTCGCTGCGGCTGATGAAATTTGGCTCCGCCATGAACGATTCGATGCCCGATGGCCGCTATCGATTCTCCGCCAACGCGCTGCACCAGCCATTCGCAGAGGTACTGCGCCGCTGCCACGTACTCCCGGCCGCCGGTGGAATGACTGCCGTGATGGTCACGGTCGCGAAAGGAAAGCGAAGTACCGGGCAGGCCGATGCGGTCGATCTTGCCCGACAGTTCCAGAAGTGGCGGATCGCTGCTCCGGTACAGGCCGAACTTGATGCTCGACGAACCGCCGTTGATCGTGAGGACAAGGGGCCCGGAAGCCGGACTCGATTTCGCCGTCATACCCTCGGTTCCGGTCGGGATGCAGTTTCGGAAAGATGCGCGCAGGCTTGAACGCCCGCGACCACCAGAGTTTAGCAAAGACCATTCCCGCCAGTGGCGGATGAACCCTGCCTACCTCTTGACCGCTTCCAGGGGCCCGGCGTTCACCGGCGCGACAAGTTCCCTGTCGTCATTCCTTGCGCTGCTGACCCGGCTGCTTACGGGATGATGCAGGACTTCGACGACCGCGTGCTTGCGCGCCAGGGCCATAATTTCGCCCGGATCGGTGATCTGCTGGTCCAGCCACACCTTTTCCATGTCCGGCGTCAGGATGATGGGCATTCGCTCGTGCACTTCCGCGGACGGGCCGATGGAATTCTGGGTGAACAGTGCTGCACTGAGTGGCGGCGCCTCCGGGTCCGGCGCTTTCCACATCGCCATGATCCCGGCGAAAGAGAACAGCCGGTCGTCCGGAAGATGGAAGAAGTGCGGCTGCTTCACCTGCCTGATTTCGCCGGTCGCGGGGTCTGTCTGCTCGACCGCCTTCCATTCGTACCAGCCCACGGCGGGAATAAGGCAACGTGACTTGCCCAGCGGCCCTTTCCACATCGGTTTGGCCGCGGCTTCCTCGGAACGGGCGTTGTGCGAAGTGCGCGGCGGCCTGGCGTCTTTCCACCAGGCCGGGATCAAACCCCAGCGCGCGTTGACGAGTTCAATTTCCCCCGTGGAGCTGTCCAGGCGGAGCACCGGGATGATCTGGGTCGGGGTGACGTTGAAGCGCCGGCCGAAGGGGTTGTTGTTGTGCCGGCCAAGGTGCCAGAAGCGCTCGATCTCGGCCTCTTCAGGGCTTACGTAGCGGCCACACACGGCGTGCCTCCAGGCGGTTGAAGTCCGGGGGCCATCATGCCGCGACCGTTCGACAGCAGCAACCTGGCCTGGTGAAAGCCCTGTTCCATGAAAAAACAAACCCTTAACGGCTTCGAGGCGAGGCCTGCGGAATATCCGGCCTGCTATGTGCGCTATCGCACACAGCGCTCTACACCCTGCGGGTAAACTTTTACCCTTACGCTCCTCTGCACCCTGAGGGTAAACTTTTACCCTCACGCGGCCTGCCAGGTAAACGACGTGCTCTTTTCCGGCATTTTCACCTTGCCCTGGTGGGGCCCGATCGTCGTCGCGCTGGCGCTGACTCACGTCACCATTGCCGCGGTCACGATCTACCTCCACCGGTCGCAGTGCCACCACGCGCTCGATCTTCACCCTGCTCCCGCCCATTTTTTTCGCTTCTGGCTCTGGCTCACCACCGGCATGATCACCCGGCAATGGATCGCGGTGCATCGCAAACACCACGCCAGGAGCGACACGGCCGACGACCCCCACAGTCCGCAGATGGTCGGCATCCACCGCGTGCTCTGGGGCGGAATGCTTTTGTATTCGAAAGAAGCGAAGAATGCCGCAACGATTGCGCGCTATGGCGGCGGCGCCCCGTCCGACTGGATGGAACGCAACGTCTATTCGGCAATTCCGGGCCTCGGCATTACCTTGATGCCGATCATCAACATATCGCTCTTTGGCCTGTTCCCCGGAATGCTGGTGTACGGGATACAAATGGCCTGGATTCCATTTCTGGCCGCCGGCGTGATCAATGGCATGGGGCATTTTTTCGGCTACCGCTCCTACGCTTGCAACGATGCGAGCACGAATATTGTTCCGTGGGGAATCCTGATCGGTGGCGAAGAACTCCACAACAACCACCACGCCTTCGTGACCTCGGCGAAGTTTTCGACGCACTGGTACGAACTCGACATCGGCTGGCTCTATATCCGCGCGCTCGAGATCTGCGGCCTGGCGAAGGTCCGGCGAGTGGCGCCCAAACCGCATTTCATCCCGAACAAAGCAGCGTGCGATCTCGACACCCTGCAAGCCGTCATCACGCATCGTTACGAAGTCCTGATGAATTACAACCGTGCCGTGAAGTCCGCTCATGTCGAAGACCTCGGAAGTCCCTATCCGCACGCGCATCAAAATCCGCAATCCGGCCTTCGCCTTCCGAACTGGAAAATGTCGTGGTTGCAGTATCAGAGAGCGCTGCGGCGCGAAGGCCGCCTGAGCGCCAGGCTCAATACGCTTTATTTCATGGGCGACGAACTGAGCGCGTTGTGGGAGACCCGGGCAGCGACCCGTGAAGAGCTGCTGCAGAAACTGCAAAGCTGGTGTCAGCGCGCGGAGACGAGTGCCATTGCGCCGCTGCAGCGGTTTGCGAGGGAGTTGCGTTGCTACAGCTCACGCCCCCCGCGAGAGGTACCAAACCTCCCCCGAAACAAGTGGCCGGCAATTGGATAGTGCCTTCGCCTTTCACTAGCCACCAGATATTTACTTCCATACCTCCTTGAGGGGAACCAGCCACTGTCAACTTCCTTCCAATTTCAACCCGGCTCACGCAGCACTGCCGCGTCCAAGACAACGCAGCGATCCTGTTGTTACTTTTCTCTTCTCTCTAAATAAATCCCAGTGAACTGCCTGGTTCTTCCCCGGTCTCTCCAACAGAGTATCTATTGTCAGCTAGCTGTCCGATGCCAACTGTTCTCGACAAAACCCTCAAACGCGCCCTGACCGTCAAAGGCAACCCCTGCGTCCTCACAATCTCCCCGGAAGGCTTCAAGCTCATCCCGAAAGGAAAGCGAAAAGGCCATGAATTCCTGTGGAGTGAATTCGTGAGCGGCGAAGCCGCGCTGGCGACCGCGCTGAACGCATCTCTTCAATTCAGTTCCGAACAGGAAGAGAAGAAACCCGCTGCGAATACCGGGGAAAAAGCGCCGCCTAAGCAGCGCAAGTGATCAGCACTTCTGTTATCCGGATGTTCCGGCCTTACGGTGTCGCGGCGGCCGTTCGTTGGGGCCAGTGCCGGGTTTGGGGGCCTTACGCGAACCGTGGCTTTCGGCATAGACCCTGGTGAATTCCGCGCCGAGCAGGAAAATCTGCGCGGAGTAATAGACCCAGACCAGCAGCACCACCAGCGCGCCTGCGGCGCCATAGCTCGATTCGACCCCGCTCTTGCCGATGTACAAGCCGATCAGGAATTTCCCGAGGGAAAACAGTAGCGACATCACCAGGGCGCCGATCCAGACATCCCGCCAGCGGATCGATACCCGCGGCATGAACTTGTAGATGATGGCGAACAGGACGGTGAGGACGAGCAGCGGGATCAGGAAATTGGCGGCATGCAGCGCGGCCTCGAATCCGCCGAACCAGCCGCTCCAGTATTTTCCCCATGCCGCGATAGCGGCGCTCACGACCAGCGATACGATCAGCAGGAAACCGACCGCAAGGATCATGCCGAAGGAGAGCAGGCGGGTATGGAGAAAGTGCCAGACACCCGAACCTTTGTCCGGTTCTACCTTCCAGATGCGGTTGAGATTGCTCTCGAGTTCCGAGAAGACCGTCGTCGCGCCGATCACAAGGACGACGATCCCAAGCGCGCTGGCGATCATCCCCTGCTTCGGTTTCTGCGCGCTCGCCAGCATGCCCTCGATGGCCTTGGCGCCGTTTTCCCCGATCATGCCGCTGGCCTGGTCCATGATCGCGCCCCGCGCCGCTTCGTCGCCGAAGATGAGCGCCGCAATGGCGATCACAATCACCAGCAGCGGGGCAAGCGAAAACACCGTGTAGTAGGCCAGCGCGGCGCCCATGCTCGGCGCATAGTCTGCCTGCCAGTTCGAGAATGCAGTCTTCGCAAGCTGGAACAGGGGTTTGATTCTCATGACCGGGATGACCGAATAAAGGACGGATTGCTCGTTAGTGCTGTAGTCAGGGCGGGAAGTTCAGGCCGAGATACGGTCCTGCCCCCCCTTGAATTCCTCATCCCCACCCAACATTTAGCGCAAGAACTTCTGACCACCACCCCTGTCCACAAGCGATGAAATACAAGGACTACTACGAAATCCTCGGCGTGAAGCGCGAAGCGGGCGCCGACGACATCAAGAAGGCGTACCGCAAGCTCGCGCACAAGTACCACCCGGACGTGTCCAAGGATCCGGACGGCGAGGCGAAGTTCAAGGACATCGCCGAGGCCTATCAGACCCTGAAGGACCCCGAGAAAAAGTCCGCCTACGACAACCTGGGCCGCCATCGGCCCGGCGAGGACTTCCGTCCGCCGCCTGGCTGGGGTGGCCAGTACGGGCAAGGCGGCGCGGGCGCCGGCGGCTTCTCTTTCGACGACGTCGACCTCTCCGACCTCTTCGGAAATCTGGGCGGAGGATTCCGCGGCGGCGGACGCCGCGGCAGTATCCCGGTCCGCGGCCAGGATTTCGAGGTGACTGCGCCGGTCACGCTCGAGCATGCCTTCAGCGGAACCGAAAGGGAGCTGAGCCTGAGCGTGCCGGAGCGCGACGGGCAGGGCCGGCTGCACCGCGTGCCGCTGGTGTTCACGGCGCGCATTCCGAAGGGCGTGACCGACGGCGACCGCCTGCGCCTGCCCGGCAAAGGCGGCAAGGGCATGAACGGCGGGTCAAACGGCAATCTGTATCTCAACATCGCGCTGCTGCCGCACGCGCTGTATCGCGTGACCGGCCATGACCTCTATCTGGACCTGCCGCTGGCGCCGTGGGAGGCGGCGCTCGGCGCCAGCGTGGAAGTGCCGACGCTCGCCGGGCCGGTGAACCTCAAAATCCCCCCGGCAACCAGCAGCGGGCGCAAACTGCGTCTCACCGGGCGCGGCCTGCCGAGACGCACGGAAGGCGCGGGCGACCTCTACGCCGTGACCCAGATCGTGGTGCCCGAGAAAACCGGCGAGCGCGAGCAGGCGCTGTACAAGGAGATGGCGGGAGCTTCGGACTTCAATCCGCGCGCGGCCTTTCCGAAAGGAGACGGCGAATGAAAATCGAACTGGCTGAAGCCGTCTGGCTGGAAGATCGCGCCGGAATGAGCCTGGACGAACTCACCGAACTCTCCGGCCTGCCGTCAGAGGTGCTGCGCGAACTCGTCGACTGCGGCGTACTGGTACCGGCAACGACTGGCGGATCGCAGTGGCGGCTGACCTCCGCGTCCATCACCGCGGTCCAGACCGCCGGCCGCCTTCGCAGCGATTTCGAACTCGACGCCAGCGCGCTCGCGCTCGTCGTCAGGCTACTTGACCGGATTCAGCAACTCGAGCAGCAGGTGAGGGATTTAAGGGCCAGGAGGTAGAAACAGGTGCCGGGTCCTGCGTTCACGTAGTAGGGTATCTGCGTCAACGCTTCCAGTGCCGGCTCGCTCTTTATCAGCACGCAGCACCGGGATTGACTCTTACCTTTCCCCTCAGAAGCAGACGACGCGGGCGTTTTCTTTTGCCGCCGCGGCGTAGAACTCGTTCATACCCCCCATGCTGACGCGCTTGTCGAGGTTCGCCTCGGTTAGCTGGCGCAGGTTCGCACAGGGCTTGCAGACCAGGACTTTCGCATTCGCGTGGCCCACGACTTCCTCATAGCGCGGCGGCGGTCCGAAGGGCACGATCTTCTCCGCCGTGCCCTGCGTGGCCATGTGCACGGAGTCGTGGAACAGCATGAGCGTAACGGTGTCGCCCGCCTGCAATGCGGAGGCCGCAAAGATGAAAGGCAGTTGTGCCCGGGTGGGATCGGTCGGACCCCAGGTGGCGGAAATGGCGAAATGCATAAGTACTCCTTCGGAAGAGAAAAGTGACGGGGGGAAAGGAGAAAAGGCTGCAGCGGGCAATCCGGTAAACTTTCCTTCACTTTCCTGTTTGCTCCGTTCTCTCAGTGCCCACTTTTGGTTAGTGCGCCGGCTCGTGCAGCAGGGCCGCAACGAGGCCCTCCGCCTCGTTCTTCAGCGCCGCATCGAGGCACATCATGCTGTTCCTTTGCATCACCAGGTCGACGGTATCGGATTCGCCACTCCCATGCAGTGCACCGGCAAAACCGGCCTGGGTGCGAGTAGCGTCGAGCGCCCTGCGCTGCTCCTCGATTTCGCGCAGGCGGGCGCAGCGTGTCGATTCCTCTTCGACGAGGCCCGCCACTTCGCGGCCCGCAGGCACCACGAAAGCTTTGCCACAGGTGGTGCAATTCAAGGCGGATTCCAGGGTCATCACTGATCGGTTGTGGAAACGTTACGGTCCTGGTTGACGGAGGCACGCGAGCCACGGCAATAGGTTAGCACCGGGAACCGGGTTCTGGTGTGTTAAGGGTTGCCCCCCCGAGCCGGGAGTGGCTGGGGGAGGGCCGGGCGGGATCCGGACTGACCCTTTCCGTCAAACAGGCGCAAAATAGCCCGGACCACGATGTTCGCCGACCAGCCCAAGCCCGCCGAAGCAGCCCACGTCCGCAGTCCGTTTGCGCGGCGGGCCGTTTCCGCCGAACTGGTGGCGGACCTGTACGAAATCCTCGAAGCGACCATGCTGCTGCTCGGAGCCGATCAAGGGAACATTCAGCTCTACGACCCGGCTCGGGACGTGCTTGAAATCATCGCCCACCGCGGGCTGCCCGAGGAATTCCTGACCGCCCTGCGCACGGTCTCCCGCCAGGACCAGACTGCAAGCGCGCGCGTCCTGCGCGAGGGCAGGCGGGTGGTCATCGAGGACGTGAATCAGGACGCGGCCTACGCGCCCTACCGGCACATCGCCGCGCAGGCGGGCTTCCGCGCCGTGCAGGCCACACCGATGCTCGGCCACGACGGCAGGCTGCTCGGCGTGCTGGCCACGGAGCTCAGCGAGGCCCGCCGTTTCTCGGCGCCGGAACTGCGCATCCTCGACCTTTATTCCCGCCAGGCGGCCGACGCCGTCGAGCGCGCCCGGGTCGAGCGCGACCTGGAAACCGCCCGCCGCCGCCTGGCAACCGCCCTGAACGCCGGCGAGATCGGCGTCTTCGACTGGGACATGCTGAGCGACCAGGTGCACGGCGACGCCAATTTCGAACGCATGTTCGGCATCAAGCTGGACGAGCAGGGATCGGCACCGCGCTCCGCTTTCGAACCCTTCATTCATCCGGACGACCGCGAAATGCGCGCAGACCGGGTAAAGCGCGCTATCGATACCGGCGAGCCCTACGAAGCCGAATACCGGATCGTCAATGGCGACGCAACGCGGTGGGTGATTTCGCGCGGCACGATCGAACGGGACGCATCGGGCAAGCCCATCCGCGTCCTTGGCGTGCTGCTGGACGTCACAGCGCGGCGCAAAGCGGAGCAGGACCGCAAGGACGTCACCGACGACCTGGACCGCCTGTTTCGCATCCATGAAACCATCCTCTCGACCACCGACGACTTCGCCTTCATTTTCGATCGCAACGGCCGCTTCCTCTATGCGAACCGGCGGCTGCTGACCGTTTGGGCGAAAACGCTGGACCAGATCGTCGGCAAGACCTGTCTGGAACTGGGATACGAACAGTGGCACCACGACATGCACATGCGGGAAATTGCACAGGTTCTGGCAACCACGCAACCCATCCGCGGCGAAGTGCCGTTCACCGGTGCCAGCGGCATCTCCGGCATCTACGACTACATATTCTCGCCCGTACTCGGCCCGGATGGCGAGGTGGAGGTCATCGTCGGCACGACGCGCGACGTGACCGAGCGCAAGCGCGCCGAGGAATCCCTGCGGGAAATGGACCGGCAGAAGAACGCCTTCCTCGCGCAACTGGCGCACGAGCTGCGCAATCCACTGGCCCCCATCCGCAATGCGGCGCGCATTTTCAAGATGAAACAGTCGGCCGAGCCGGACGTGCTCTGGGCAAGCGAGGTGATCGACCGCCAGGTCGACCACCTGACGCGGCTGATCGACGACCTGCTCGACGTGTCGCGGATCAGCCGCAACAAGCTGGAACTGCGCAGGCAGCGCATCGAACTGCAGGAAGTCGTGCGCGGCGCCGTGGAGATCAGCCAGCCCACGATCGACCAGAACGGCCACAAGCTCGTCCTCGATGTACCAGCGGAACCGGTCTACCTGCTCGCCGACATGGCGCGCCTGACCCAGGGGCTGATGAACCTGATCATCAATGCGGCGAAGTATACCGACGTCGGCGGGCGGATCGAACTCAGTGCGCGGCGCGAAGGCGATGAAGCGGTGATGCGGGTGAAAGACAACGGCATCGGCATCGATGCCGCGGCCATCCCCAGGCTGTTCGAGATGTTTTTCCAGGCGGAAGCGTCCATGGAACGCTCGCAGGGAGGGCTGGGCATCGGACTGTCGCTGGTCAGGTCAGTGGCCGAACTGCACGGCGGAGCGGTCGAAGGCCGCAGCGCGGGCCTCGGCAAAGGCAGCGAATTCATCCTGCGCGTACCGGCTCTGGCGGCGTCCGCCAATTCGGCTTCATCGAACCCTGTATCGGCAGGCGGCGCTGCGCCGTCCAGCGCCCGCCGCGTGCTGGTGGTGGACGACAACCAGGACGGCGCCGAATCCCTGGCCATGTTCCTGCAGATCGGCGGCCACGAAGTGCACACGGCGTACGACGGCGAGGAAGCGGTCGCCGCCGCGGAAACCTTCCGTCCGGAGGTCGTCCTGCTCGACATCGGCATGCCAAAACTCAATGGCTACGAGGCCTGCCGCCGCATCCGCAGCAGTGCCTGGGGCCGCGACATGGTGCTCATCGCGCAGACCGGGTGGGGGCAGGAGGAGGACAAGCGCCGCACGAAGGAAGCCGGCTTCGACGACCACCTGGTAAAGCCGGTGGACCCGATTGCGCTGATGAAGATGGTGACGGAAGCGACTCGACGCGAAGCTGTCGCGAGCGAAAAGGGGAAAGGTTAAAGGAAAGTTTTTCACCGCTTTCCTTTGCCCCCATTATTTTTGCGCGCGCCGGGTGCGCAACAACGCTCGCCGTCTTCGTCCCCGGCGGAGTTACCCCGAATCCCGCAGCCATTCTCGAGACGACGACCACGAACTGCCTGCCTTCAAGTTTCGAGCCGCAGCCCCGCAAGGGAACCGGAGGCAGCCAGTGCGGCGCTATGCTAGCTTAGGCGTCCGCCCATTCGGGGCAACGATACGGCAAGCAATCATGCAGGCCAACTCCTGGACCGAGGGTTATATGGTCGACGTCGGCTATACGCACGGCTTCTACCCCGAACTCACTCCGGCATTGCTGCGTTTCGTCGCCCTCCTCGGCGGGATACAGGCGCCTGACTTCGACCGTCCCTTCATTTACTTCGAGCTCGGCTGCGGCAACGGCTACTCCACCACGCTGCTGGCGGCGGCCAATCCCGCGGGCAGGTTCATTGGCGTCGATTTCAATCCGGCGCATATCCGGAACGCGCGCAGCCTGGCGCAGGAAGGCGGCGTGGCGAACGTCGAATTCCTGGAGAGGAGTTTTGCCGCCCTGGCCGAAATGGACCTGGCGCAAGCCGACTGCATCGCGCTTCACGGTGTCTATTCCTGGGTCGGCGCGGAGAGCCGGCGGCACATCGTCGAATTCATCCGCCGCCGACTCAAGCCCGGCGGCATTGCCTATGTCAGCTACAACAGCCTGCCGGGGCTGGGCCAGGTGATGCCGCTGCGCCGGCTGCTGACCGACCACGCGAATCGTGGTACCGGCCCCCTGCCCTCCCGGATCGGCCAATCGATCGACTTCGTGCGTCGACTGCAATATGCC